>NZ_KI272860.1:0-216848 GCF_000469505.1 Leptotrichia sp. oral taxon 215 str. W9775
ATGCATTGGAAATAGAAAGAATAGACATAACAGATATAATACCTGAAGACAAGGGACCGGATCAGCAGATAGTAGTAATGGATGAAAGAGCATTGAATTTTGACTTTGACAAATCAGTTGTAAAACCACAATACTTTGAAATGTTACATAAATTTATAGAATATGTAAACTTCAATGACTATGAAGTAGTAATAGAAGGACATACAGATTCTAAAGGAACAAATGCCTATAACATGGCACTTGGAATGAGAAGGGCACAAAGCGTAAAAGCTAAGTTGCTGGAATTTGGAATGGATCCAAGCAGAATAGTGGGAACAGTATCAAAAGGAGAAGAAGAACCGGTAGCAACAAACACAACAGACGAAGGAAGAGCACAAAACAGAAGAATAGAATTCAAGCTTTCAAGAAGAGGAAGCCAGCAGTAATAATAAAATGAGACTCTCTCAAATAGAAAAAAATAGTTCCTATATTATTTTTTGAGAAAGTCTCTATTTTTATGTAAATATTATTTATAGCATAAAATAATCACGAAAGAAAAATTCAGGCTCTTTGTCAAAAAAGGAGAGAAAATAAACAAAAAATATAAAATTATTGATAAATATTAAAAGTATAAAATTGACATTTTTGAAAAAATCAATTATAATTCAATGTAAGCTCATAAAGTTAACTTAATATAAAGGATGTCGTGATTGATAATGAAAAAAGTTCAATTTATAATAACTGCAACTATTCTGTCATTTGGATTGATTATATCTGCAGCATTGTTATCTAATGCAATGCACAATTCAGATAAAAATCAGAACAGAATAACAGTAAAAGGTGTAGCTGAAAAAAGAGTAAAAGCTGACAAGGCAATAATAAATGTCGTATTTTCAACATCTAATACAAAATTAGAAGATGCTCAGACAAATATATCCGAAAAGGAAAAAGCTGTTCTTGAAATTTTAAAATCTCTTGAATTAAAAGAAAATGAGTATCATATAAATAATGTTAAAATACAGCCTAATTTTTCAGAAAGACAGCAGGAAAGGGAAACTAAAATATTAAATTATGATGTTATGCAGTCTGTAGTTATTGCTCCAAAAAATATTGAGAGAAGTGATGAAATTTATGAAAAACTGCAGGAATTAAAACTGACATTTAATAATATGGAAATTGTAAAACCTGAGTATTATATTACAAGTATTGAGAAATATAAAAAGGATTTGCTTGTCAGTGCAACTGAAAATGCTGAAATGAGAGCTAGGGAAATGCTAAAAGTCAACAAAAATGAAATCGGTGGATTGGAAAATATGACGCAAGGACAGTTTGAAATTCTACCTGACAGGGAAGACTCAAAACATGTAAATGATGAGGAACCTAATCAAATGTATAAAAAACTGCGTTCAGTAGTAACAGCAACATATTTAATAAAATATTAAATTATAAAACTTATATAAAATTTTAGGAGGAAATTAGAAAATGAAACCAGCAGCAGAATTAAGACAAGGAAGCACATATAGAAAGGATAATATCCCATATTTGATACTTAAAGCTGAAAGACATCAGTCAACATCAGGTAAGAGACAAAGAGCAGCAGAAGTAAAATTCAAGACAAAAGAATTAATTTCAGGAAAAATTCAGGAAATTACTGTTCTTGCAACAGAACTTATGGATGATATTATTCTTGATAGAAACCAAATGCAATTCCTATATGAATCAGAAGGAGAATACTTCTTCATGGATCAGGAAACTTTTGAACAAATAGGTCTTACAGAAGAAGATTTAGGAGATGCAGTAAACTTCCTAATGGAAGAAATGATAATTCAAGTGCTTATGTATGAAGGAACACCAGTAGGAGTTGAATTACCTAACACAGTAATAAGAGAAGTTACTTATACTGAACCAGGATTAAAAGGGGACACAATAGGAAGAGCAACAAAACCTGCAACAATTTCTACAGGATATACTTTACAAGTACCTTTATTTGTAGTAATAGGGGATAAAATTAAAATTGATACAAGAACAGGGGAATACTTAGAAAGAGCTAACTAGAAATAAAAAGTATAATTTTATAAAAATAGACTGGCATACTCCAGTCTTTTTTGTTATAATAAATTCACAAAGTTTTTTGAGATTTTAATATTTTGAAAAATAGAAGTATAGGGGTTAATAAACAAATTAGATAAAAGGTGGGGATTTTTTTGAAAAGTATAAAAACAGCATTTTTATTACTGTTATTTTTTTATTGTCTAGTTAGTTGCGGAAAAATTTTTAATGAAAATATTTCTGAAGAATTGAGTATTGGAAAAGAAATTGTAAATAGTGATGATAAACAAAAGAAAAATGAGGGGAAAATAATAATAGCTTCTTTTAATGCAATGAGATTGGGGGAAAAGGAAAAAAATTATGAGGTAATGGCAAAAATTCTTTCAAACTTTGATTTGATTGGAATAGAAGAAGTAATGCATGAAAAGGGACTGAAAAAGTTAAAGGCTCATTTAGTAAAGCTTACAGGAGAAAAATGGGAATATATAATATCTGAAAATTCTGTTGGAAGTGAAGGATATCGTGAATATTATGGATATATTTACAGAAAAAAGAAGTTTCAGGAAGCTAGGAGAATAGGGTTTTACAAGGAAAAGAATGAAAATGAATTTATGAGGGAGCCTTATGGAGCATACTTTAAATCAGGAAATTTTGATTTTGTGTATGTTATATGTCATTCAATTTTTGGTGATAAGGAGACCCAGAGATTAATTGAAGCTTCAAATTATGTAAATGTATATGAATATTTTTTAAAGGAAAGTGGAGAAAGTGATATTATAATAGCAGGGGATTTTAATGTGCCGGCAGATAGTCCAGCCTTTAGAAATCTTTCAGAAAGAGCAGGAGTATCCTATCTCCTTTTGCCTGGAGAAAATCCCACTACGCTTTCAGATGAAAGGCTTGTAAGCTCGTATGATAATTTTTTTATAAATAAGGATAAAACAAGAGAATTTTTAGAAAATTCAGGAGTTTATAATTTTGTAAAAAACAATAATTATGCTATAATAAAAAAATACATATCAGATCATCTCCCTATATTTTCAGAATATTCTATTGAATATGATCTGGATTAATTGAAATGGAATAACATAAATTATAGGAAAAGATGAAAAATATAAAGGAGAATTATGGACAGTTCAGTTAAAGAATTATATAAAAAGGTTTTTACAATAGGAATACCAGTATCAATTGAAAATATGATATACAGTCTGATGAATTTTATAGATGTTTTCATGGTTGGGAAAGAGAATGTTGTACTGGGATTAGGAACAGCTGCAGTTGCAGGATTAGGTTTTGCAAATCAGATATTTATGATTTTTATAGTTTCACTTTTTGGATTGAACAGTGGAGGTGGAATACTTGCCGCTCAATACTATGGAAAAAAAGATTATAAAAATTTGAAAAAGTGTCTGGGAATAACAATTACTGTTGGACTTCTGTTTTCATTTTTATTTTTTCTAATGGGACTTTTTATTCCTGAAAAAATTATAGGAATCTTTACATCGGATCCTAAGGTTTTAAAATTAGGTGCAAATTATTTTAGAATAATAGCTCTTATTTATCCATTGATAGGACTAGGTTATTCCTTTAATATGCAGTTACGTGCAATTGGAAAGAATCAGTATTCCTTATATTCTACAATTATAGGATTATGTATCAATCTTGTAGGAAATTATCTTTTTATTAATGGAAACCTTGGTTTTCCGGCAATGGGAGTTGTAGGAGCTGCAATTGCTACAGTAATAGCGAGAATAGTGAGTGTTTTTTATCTGATATATATAATCTATAAAAATAAGTTGCCTATGGCAGGAAATTTCCAGGAATTATTCAAATTATCATGGAGTTTTATTGCGAAAGCATTGAAGATTTCCCTTCCTGTATTTGGTCATGAAATAATGTGGGTAACAGGTGTAAGCATGTATGTAATAATATATGGAAGAATAGGAACAGAAGCAACAGCTGCAATACAGGTTGTAAAATCAATAAGCAATCTTGTATTTACCCTTGTATTTGGATTATCAAGCGGTACAGCTGCCATAATTGGACAGGAAATAGGAGCAGGAAACGAGGAAAATGCATACAAATATGCAGTAGAACTGCTAAAAATTTCATTAGTAATAGGAACTGCTGTAGCTTTATTTGTTTATGCGATATGTCCTGTTGTATTAATTTTAATGAAGGTAGACAGTGCAATTTATCCATTAGCTAGACAAATAGTATTTTCTGAAGGAATTCTTATAATAATAAAAACTACTGGAACACTATTTATTGTGGGAGTTTTAAGAGCTGGCGGAGATACGTTGTGGACTATGTTTGCAGATCTAATTCCTTTATGGACATTTGCAATACCTCTGACGTATATTGCAGGACTTAAATTTGGACTTCCGATAGCACTTGTATATTTATGTTCAGGAAGTGATGAATTATTAAAAATGCCTTTCTGTATACAGAGATTGAAAAGTAGAAAATGGATAAATAACTTAGTAAAAACTTCTTAAATTGGGAGAAATTAAATGAATAAAAATAAAGATTTTAATGTAGAACTAAATAAAGATTCCAAAAAAAATAACAGAAAAGATGGTATGAAAAAGTATTTATTAATAGGAACTATGTTGTTAATGGCATCGTGTTCAACAATAAAGAATCCACCTTTAGGAATAAACTATGAAAGTCCTATACGTGAAACGGAAAATGCAGAGTTTCATTATGATTTGACGTATCTTGATAAGGATGGAAATATTCAGTATGACAGAAATTTATGGGATGCAACTCTTAAAGTAGTGGATAATGCAAAAGATTATCTTGTAATAGAAATGTTCCTATTTAATGACCTTTATAATAAGGATAAGGAACATTTTCCGGAATTTGCAAAGGAATATACTGAAAAACTTATAAAAAAGCAGAAAGAAAATCCAAATTTGAAGGTATATGTGCTGGCAGATGAGAATAATAATTTTTATGGTGCATTTGAACATCCATTTATAACATCAATGAAAAATGCAGGAATAAATGTAATTATAGTGGATATTTTTAAGTTGAAGGATACTTTTCCATGGTATTCCCCTTTCTGGAGAACATTTATAGAACCTATGGGAAATCCTCAGAATAAAGGTTGGATAACAAATTTTTATGGAGATATGTGGCCAAAACTTACTGTAAGAAATTTGTTAAGGGCGCTTAATGTAAAAGCCGATCATAAGAAGGTTTTTCTGAATGAAAAGGAAGTAGTAGTTTCCAGTGCAAACATTCATGATCCAAGTTATTTTCACGAAAATATTGCAGTATATGCTGACGGTCCTATAGTAAAGGATGTACTTCATGATTTACAGCTTGTTGCAAAGTTTTCTGATTCTGAGATAGATACAGGTAATTTTCATGAGGAAAGAGAAACTGTTGAGAATACTGCTAAAGATGATAAGATAGAAACTAATAAAGACATAGTAAATATTACAGGAGTATCAGAAAATTCTATTACTAATGAAGAAAAAAATGAAATTACAGATACAGAAGGAAAAACTTATAAAATACAGTATCTTACTGAAGCTGCGATAGGAAAACATTTGGATGCCGATATTGATAGTCTGAAAGCAGGTGATGAACTGCTTATGGGAATGTATTTTCTAGCTGATAAGGGAGTGATAGACAGATTAATCAAGGCGGCAAACAGAGGAGTAAAAATAAGAATAATTTTCGACAGAAGCAGGGATGCCTTTGGAATGAGTACAAATGGGCTTCCAAATAAACCTGTTTCAAAAAAATTGAAAAAGCACACAAAAGGAAAAATTGAAATAAAATGGTATTTTACAAATAATGAACAATATCACACAAAGATTACTCTAATGAAAAAAACAGACGGCAATGTTATAATCAACGCAGGATCTGCGAATCTAATAAAAAAGAATATTAGAGGATATATAATGGATTCAAACTTTAGAATACTTACAACTCAGGATTCAAAAATGTCAAAGGATATTTATGAATACTTTGACAGGCTATGGGAAAATAAAGATGGTTTATTTACAATAAACTTTGATGATGAACCGACAACAAGTGGATTTTCAGATTTTATGTATAAAATATTGGATGCTACACAGTTAGGTTCCTTCTAGAACAACAAAATTAGAAAATAAGGTGATGAAAAGATGAAGAAAAAGATATTTCTTTTGCTATTGATAGTAGCATTGGGAGCAATGACAGTATCATGTTTTAAGAAAAAAGATGACAAAAAAAATCAACAGACTACAGAGCAGAAAGATAATACAAATGGAACGATAAATACAGATATGTTTAATGCAGGAAATCAGCCTACAGGTAATCCAAATATAAAAAATCTTACCCCTGAAGAACAGCAGTTCCTGATTAATAATCAGATTGATCCGGCAAAAGTATCTCCTGCAATTGATAAAGCACAGCAGGGAGATAAGGAAGCTATACTTTCACTGGCACAACTTTATTTTAATTTGAAAGATAATGAAAAAACAAAAAAATATCTGCAAATGGGAGTAGATAAAAATTATCCTGAAGCTATTTATAACTTAGCTGTATTATTAAAACAGGAAGGTAAGGAAGCAGAAGCAAAGAAACTTATGGATAGATTACCTAAAAATGCCGCAGCTACTTCAAGACAGTTAAGACCAGGAGCACAGGCATATAATAATGGTATTGATTTGATAAAGGCTAAAAAATATAATGAAGCTAAGGCACAGTTTCAAAGTGCTTATAAACAAGGAATAAAAGAAGCAGATATACAGATAGCCCTATTAAATAAGGAAACTAAAAATTATAACGAGGCATTGAAATGGTTTAAACTTGCCCTTGGACGTGGAGTTACAGCCGCAAACTTTGAAATAGGGGCGATATTATACGATACAGGTAAGCAAAGTGAAGCAAGACCTTATCTTATGAAAGCTTATAATTCAGGAAATAAAGCATTAGCAATGCCTATTGCATTATCCTATCATAAAGAAAATAATATGAAGGAAGCGTTGAAATGGTATAAAATTGCCGCGAAAAATGGAGATAAGGATGCTAAGGCAGCAGTAGCTGAGATTGAAGGAGGAAGTAATAAAGTTAATTCAATCTTAGGTGATAATTCTAAGAGAAGTCTTACAGACAGTACAATTTCGAGCTTAAAAAATAATGAGCCAAAAAGTAACTCAATATTCAATCCTAGTATTGGGAAAAATGAGCAGACAAGTTCTCCAGATTACAATGTGAACTTAGATAAAAATTCCGGTAACAGTAAACAAACAAATACAGCAGCATCAGGTAAAGCAGATAACAAGTCTGCCAAACCGTCAAATGAACAGACACAGCAGCAGAAACAGGATGAAAAGGAACAGAAAAGAGCCGAAAAAGCAGTAGCTGATGCAATAAGAAGAGCTTCAAAAAGAAAAGGTTCAAATAAAGGTACAAGTAATCCAAATGCTGTACCATCAGATAAAAGCATTGAAGATGTGATAAATAAAAAGGCGGCTGAATATAAATAAAATTCATTATAAAAGAAACATATTTACTGAGTTAAAAGACAGTAAAGTGTTTCTTTTTCTTTTGGGTGGAAAAATTGAGAAAAAAAATGTCCTGCCGGTTAAAAAACAGACAGGACATAAAGATTTCAATATTTTAAAATAATAGTGTTATTATACCAAGTAAAGCATTTATAAGGAATGTATATGTAAGAAATATACGATTGAAGGATTTTGCAGTATCAGATGTAAAATTAAATGTAAGCAGCAGTGTGATATCTGAAATTATATATAATATTCCTTCTACTGATATATTTTTAAGCATAAAAAACTGATATTGTGTTGTTTTTAAAAATATAAGTATAGGTGGCAATAAAGGCCGGAAGGAATTAAAAAACAAATGCAGTAAAATAATTGATATTTCAAATATAAGAAGAAAAATAGTTATCCTCTCTGCAAATTTAGCTTTTCCTTCTGTTAAAAAAGTGATTCCAAATATCGAATATAGTCTCATAAATATTATCAAAATTGATAAAAACGCAAGTGTATTAGTCATTATTTATCTCCATAATTTATTTTTTTATATTTTAGCATATTTAAAAAATATAGTAAAGCCGACAATTTAAGAAAAAGGTGGAAATTATTTCAAAAGATTGATAAAATATGAACAACAATAATAAAGCAAAAAAGGAGCTGAAAATTATGAAGAAAATTTTAGTATTATTATTTATAGGTTTGGGATTATTAGTATTTGGAGACAACTCAAAATTTGAGTTGTTTGCAAATAATATAGGATATATTGAAGAAGTGAAGAAATATGATAATGGTAATGGAACAATAGAAAAACAGGTAAAGGATTATATGGAACTATTGGAATTTATCTATTCCAATAAAAAAAAGATGGGAGAAATTACCCGTCAGAAGCTGTATTCAAATTCAGATATGGAGTATCAGGCATATATGGAAAGAATGAAAACAGGAGAATTTAATAAACTTTTTAGAACATTTGGAATATTTATACCGATAGTAGAAAATATAAAATGGGAAGTGGAAAAGGAAACAGAAGAAGGTAAAGTTATAAAAGCTTCATCTGCTCATTCACGTGTATATATTAGAACAGTAAAAAAGGGAAATGGTTT
Organism: Leptotrichia sp. oral taxon 215 str. W9775; assembly: GCF_000469505.1. NCBI lineage: Bacteria > Fusobacteriati > Fusobacteriota > Fusobacteriia > Fusobacteriales > Leptotrichiaceae > Leptotrichia > Leptotrichia sp. oral taxon 215. The sequence continues at coordinate 8,633 of NZ_KI272860.1, forward strand.
TGAAATATCAGGAAAGCTGAAAGGTTATATAAAAATGGATCGTAGTCCTAATTCAGCTGATAAAAATTCAGAGGGAAAAAATGGAAGAACATATTTTGAAGAAATATCTGAAAGGGATTTAAATAGAAATTATTTGTTCAGATATTATCTGGAACAGACTAAATATAATGTTTACAAAAAAGTTACAGAAGAAAAATAGAAAATTTGGAAGGTAAATTTAAATGAAAATTGTAAAATATATATATAATTTTGATGATAAAGAAAAACATTGGGAATATTGTGAAAGAAATAAATTTCCATTTATACTTTTAAAAGATATAAATAAAGACTACACAGAAATATTTTATGATATTACTAATTTCAATGTAGATCTGGAATATATATCAAAAGAAATAAGCGATATATTTAATTCTTACAGGAAATTTACTTTGAGTGATAATTATTTTTGGGAAAAATATTCAGGACAATATTATTTTTTTGCATTTCCTGTTATGAAAAAACATTCTGAAATTATAGCAGAACAGCTATTTGATTACCTTTTGAAGTATTTAGAAAACTCAAAATAGAAAGAAGGAATTATTAAAAATAATTAGATAATTTTACTCATAAAGTCAATAAATATGGGAATAGAATAAAAAAATACCTAAAATAAAAATTAAAAAACAAAAAATTAATTATACAAAAAAAAAGAAGGAAATTTTCCTTCTTTTTTTTAAAAAAAGAGTATACTTAGTGTAGAAGAAAACAATTAGGAGGTAATAATTATGGCAATTAATGTCAGAAGTGAAATAAAACCATTAAAAAAAGTTTTATTACACAGACCTGGAAAAGAATTATTGAACTTAACACCTGATACATTAGGTAGATTATTGTTTGATGATATACCTTTTCTAAAAGTTGCACAACAGGAACACGATGCATTTGCACAAATTTTAAAGGATAACGGAGTAGAAGTTGTTTATCTGGAAGATTTGGCAGCTGAAACAATAGGTCAGTGTCCTGATTTAAGAAAAAAGTTTATAGAACAGTTTATTGTTGAAGGTGGAGTTTACACTGAAGAATATCAAAAAGCTTTATTTGAGTTCTTTGATGCATACAAAGACAACAAGGAATTGATCTTGAAAACTATGGAAGGTGTAAGATACGGAGAATTAAAAGTATCTTCTGAATCATTGGTCACTAAAATAAATGACGACAAGGATGAATTAATATTAGATCCTATGCCTAATTTATATTTCACAAGAGATCCGTTTGCTTCAATAGGTAACGGAGTAAGCATGAATAGAATGTATTCAGTTACAAGAAACAGAGAAACAATCTATGCAGATTATATCTTCAAATATCATAATGACTACAAAGGAAAAGTTCCTTACTTCTATGAAAGAGATAATAAATTCCATATAGAAGGTGGAGACATCCTTAACTTGAATGATAAAGTTCTTGCAATAGGAATTTCTCAACGTACTGAATCTGCTGCAATAGATAAAATAGCTAAAAATGTTTTTGCTTCAGCAGATAGTACAATCGAAACTATACTTGCATTTAGAATACCTTCATCAAGAGCGTTCATGCATTTAGATACAGTATTTACTCAAATTGATTACGATAAATTTACTATTCACCCAAATATTATGGGACCATTAGAAGTTTATGAATTAACTAAAAATGGAGATAAAGTAGAAATTAAATTATTAACTGATACATTAAAATCAATACTTGAAAAATATCTTGGTGTACCAGATGTTAAATTGATAAAATGTGGTGGAGAAGACAGAATAGCTGCTGAAAGAGAACAATGGAATGACGGATCAAACACATTATGTATAGCTCCTGGAGTTATAGTTGTTTATGAAAGAAACGATGTTTCAAATGCTCTTTTAAGAGAAGCAGGACTTAAAGTTCTTGAAATGCCAAGTGCCGAATTATCAAGAGGTCGTGGAGGCCCTAGATGTATGAGTATGCCTTTAGTTAGAGAAGACTAAAATATGAAAATATAAAAATCTAGAAAAAAAATTAAAAATGTGGTATATTTTTAAATATACTGAAACTAATCAACCGACTATAAATATAGCCGGTTGATTAGTTGAAAATATAAATTTATATTAAGAGAGGATGGTATTAAAATGCCAAAAAATTTAAGTGGAAGACATTTTTTAAAATTATTAGATTTCAGTAGTTCAGAAATCAGATATCTGTTAGATTTATCAAAACAGTTTAAAGAATTAAAATTAACAGGAACACCTCATAAATACCTAGAAGGAAAAAATATAGTTCTTTTATTTGAAAAAACTTCAACTCGTACTAGATGTTCATTTGAAGTTGCAGGAATGGATTTAGGAATGGGTGTTACTTACCTTGATCCAGGAAGTTCTCAAATGGGTAAAAAAGAAAGTATCGAAGATACTGCACGTGTTTTAGGAAGAATGTATGATGGAATCGAATATAGAGGATTTGATCAGGAAATAGTTCAAGAATTGGCTGATAATGCAGGAGTACCTGTATGGAACGGATTGACTAATGAATTCCACCCAACTCAAATGTTGGCAGATTTATTAACAATCGAAGAAAATTTTGGACATTTAAAAGGTCTTAACTTTGTGTACATGGGAGACACAAGAAACAACTTAGGAAACTCTTTATTAGTAGCATGTGCTAAAATGGGACTTAACTTTACTGCATGCGGACCAAAAGATTTAAAACCAGCTCCTGAATTAATAGAAGCTGCTGAAGCAATTGCTAAGGAAACTGGAAGCGTAATCAGATTTACTGAAGATGTTAAGGAAGCTTGTACAGATGCTGATGTTATCTATACTGATATATGGGTATCTATGGGAGAACCTGATGAAATTTGGGAAAAAAGAATTAATGAATTGAAAAAATTCCAAGTAAACAAAGAAGCTATGAGCTATGCTAAAGAAACAGCAATCTTCTTACACTGCTTACCTTCATTCCATGATTTAAAAACTACAATCGGAGCAGAAATAAATGAAAAATTTGGATTACCTGAAATGGAAGTAACAGACGAAGTTTTTGAAAGCCCTCAATCAAAAGTATTCGATCAAGCTGAAAACAGAATGCATACAATTAAAGCAGTAATGTATGCAACATTAAAATAGTAATGGCAAAAAGAATAGTAGTAGCGCTTGGAGGAAACGCTTTAGGAAACTCTCCTGAAGAGCAGTTAAAACTTGTAAAAAATACTGCAAAATCAATCGTTGATATGACTAAAGAGGGGTACGAAGTAATAGTAGGTCATGGAAACGGTCCTCAAGTGGGAATGATAAATTTAGCTATGGATTATGCAGCAAACGGAGAAGTAAAAACTCCTTATATGCCTTTTGCTGAATGTGGTGCAATGAGTCAAGGATACATTGGATATCACCTTCAACAGGCAATAAGAGAAGAATTACAGGCTCAAAACATTAAAAAAGGTGTTGTTACATTGGTAACACAGGTAGTTGTAGACAAGAACGATCCTGCATTTACTAATTTAACAAAACCAATAGGTATGTTCTATAGTAAAGAAGAGGCAGATAAAATTGCCACTGAAAAAGGATTTACATTTGTAGAAGATGCCGGAAGAGGTTACAGAAGAGTAGTTGCATCACCTTTACCTAAAAAAATAGTAGAAATTGAAGAAGTGGAAACACTTGTAAACAATGGTACTATTGTAATCACTGTTGGTGGTGGAGGAATACCTGTAGTTGAAGAAGACGGTCACTATAAGGGAGTAGATGCAGTTATAGACAAAGATAAGTCAAGTTCTAAACTTGCAGCTGATTTAAAAGCTGATATGCTTGTTATATTGACTGCTGTTGACAAGGTATATATTAATTATAATAAACCTGATCAAAAAGAATTAGACACATTAAATATCGAGGAAGTTAAAAAGTATATTGAAGAAGGACATTTTGCTAAAGGAAGTATGTTGCCAAAAATAGAAGCATGTATGGAATATGTAGTAAATAATCCTAATGGACAGGCCATAATTACTTCGTTACAGAATGCCGGTTCAGCATTAGCTGGAAACACAGGAACAGTTATAAAACATTAGTTTTAATATTGGTTATGGGGGCTTATATGCCCTCATGCCCTGTTACAATAATTAAATACAAATCTAAGAGGAAAGTAGGAGAATGATATGGCAAAGAAAAAAGGTGTACAGTTATCAGCTTTTTCAATATTGTTTCTTATAATAATAGGATTAGCACTTTTAACATGGGTTTTCCCACAAGTTGACAACGCTTCACTTGCTACAGTGGTAATGGCTCCATTTAATGGATTTAAAGAAGCAATAGATGTATGTATATTTATATTGTTACTTGGTGGATTTTTGGGAGTTGTTACAAAAACAGGAGCTTTGGATGCCGGTGTAGGTTCACTTGTAAAAAAACTAAAAGGAAATGAAACACTTCTAATAGTCGTATTGATGGTTTTATTCTCAATTGGTGGTACAACATATGGTATGGCTGAAGAAACAGTTGCATTCTATGTGTTAATATGTTCTACAATGGTTGCGGCTGGATTTGATACAACTGTAGGAGTTGCTACTATAATGCTTGGTGCAGGAGTAGGAGTTCTTGGGTCTACTGTTAACCCATTTGCAGTAGGAGTTGCCCTAGATGCATTAAAGGAAAAAGGAATTCAGTACAATAGTGGAACTGTAATATTATTAGGATCAATATTATGGATTACTGCTCTATTAGCCGCTATTTTCTATGTTTTAAAATATGCTAATAAAGTAAAAGCAGAAAAAGGTTCAACAATATTATCATTACAGGAACAAAATGACATGCAGGAACATTTCGGACATGCAAATTTTGATAATATAGAATTCACATCAAAAACAAGAGTTACTTTAATTATATTCGCTATCACATTTATTATAATGGTTATTTCATTAATTCCATGGGAAAATTTTGGAATTACTATCTTTAAGGGATGGACAAGCTTTTTAACTGGAACATCTTTAGGGGAATGGTATTTTGCTGAACTTTCTATGTGGTTCTTATTATCTGGTATTTTAATAGGAATAGTTAATGGATTTAAAGAACAGGAAATTATAGATTCATTTATGGATGGAGTAAAGGATATATTAAGTGTTGTATTAATAATCGCAGTTGCAAGAGGTGCATCAGTACTTATGGCGGCTACTAAATTTGATACATTTATACTTAATTCTGCTTCAAAAGCATTAAATGGACTTTCTCCAATTATATTTGCACCAGCTTCTTACGTTTTATTCCTTGTGCTGTCATTCTTAATTCCATCAACATCAGGATTGGCTTCAGTTGCGTTCCCAGTTTTAGGACCTCTGACAGCGGCATTAAAATATAGTCCGGAAGTTATGGTATTGATATTCAGTGCAGCTTCAGGAGTTATAAACCTTATAACACCTACATCAGGAGTTGTAATGGGAGGACTTGCAACTGCAAGAGTACAATATACAACTTGGATTAAATTCGTAGCAAAATTAATAGCTATAATAGTTGTAATGGATATTGTAATACTAACTGTTGCAATGATGATAATAAAGTGATAAAATAAAAGAAAAATATTATAGTGAGGAAAAAGTATATGCTTAATGAACTGGACTTGCAACTTCAGATGGACAAACATTATGAACTATGTTCTTTTGATGTTGAATATTTGGAAGAGCCTGTCAAACCGGTAATTCATAATATACCAAAATTGTTGTTTTTTACTGAAGGAACAGGAAAAATAAAAATTTATAATAAGGAATTTGATATAGTACCAAATACATTATTAATGATATTTCCTTGGGAAATTGTAGAAATTACTCAAGTTGAAAAACCTTTAGCCATGATGAAGATATCCTATAATTCGGTATTTAATAACTTTATTTTGAATTCATTGAATAGATATAAAAAAAGCAAAAACAATATACTTTCTCTTATAAAAAAAATACCGGTTGTTTATTTTAATAAAATAGAAGCAAAAACAATAAAAAATATATTTTATGAAATAAAGAATGAAGTAGGCTTGGAATCATTATCGGATTTCAAGCCATTTTTTGATATAAGGAAAGAAGAAAATGCTACAAAAGATGAATTTGATTTGAGTACGGTTTATATAACAAATAAGCTTACTGAACTGATAATTCTTATTGCCAAGAAAAATATCCGTGATGAAAAGTGTGTAAACAAAAAGGAAGAAGATGAGACAAATATAGTTAAGTATATTTATGCCCATCTGAATGAAAAACTTACCTTAAATAAACTTTCAGTTATATTTTTCATGAGTGAATCTTCAATATCAAAGTATCTTGAGGAAGTAACAGGCTTCATGTTTAATGATCTGTTAAGGCATATGAGGATTTCGAAGGCATTAAACCTGCTAGTCTATACAGATTTAAATATTGAGGAAATTGCTCATCTTGTAGGTTTCGTAGATGGAGCACATATTTCAAATTTATGCAGTAAGCATTTAAAAATGTCACCAAATAAATATAGGGAAAAATATAAGGATATGTATCAGATATTCAATGAAAAGGAACAACAGCTCGTTTCAGATGTAATAAAATATATTTACGAAAATTATACAAAGGAATTAACAATCAATGATGTAACAGAAAAATTCAATATAACAGATACAAAACTAAATAAAATATTGATGTCCTATTCTGGAAAAAGGTTTATAGAATTTCTGAATGCTTTAAAAATAGACAAGGCGTGTGAAATGCTTTTAACAACTGATAAAAGTGTTATAGATATCTCATTTGAACTGGGATTTAATACAGTGAAAACGTTTAATAATAATTTTTCAAAACTAAAAAATATGTCGCCGACTGATTTTAGGAAAACAGTAAAACATGGTTCTTAACATACTTGAATTTTAATACTACATAAATAAATGAGATGGATGGTGGAAATATGCAATTAGTAAATATAGAAATCAGAAATATACTAAAAAAGAAAATAGAAAATATGTTTGAAAGAAAGTTTAAAAATATTGATATACAGTATTCTACAAAAAAGGAGTTTGGAGATTTTCAGACAAATTTTGCGTTAATAAATTCTGAAACTATTGGAAAAACTCCTGATGAAATAGGAAAAATGATAATTGAAAGTCTAGAAAAAGATAAAGAAAATGATATTATTGATAAAATTGAAATAGCAGGACCTGGTTTTCTGAATATATTTTTAAAAAATTCCAAGATAAGAAAAAATTTAAGAAAGATAGGTATTGAAAAATATGATTTTCCGATTGATACATCTAAAAAAGTTTTGGTAGATTATTCGTCTCCAAATATAGGGAAAAGAATGCATATTGGACATTTAAGAAGTACGATAATCGGAGATTCTTTAAAGCGTATATTTGAATATATGGGTTTTAAAGTATTAGGGGATAATCATTTAGGAGATTGGGGAAGCCGGTTTGGTAAATTGATAATAGGATATAAAAAATGGCTAAATATAGAAGAGTATGAAAAGAATCCAATTGGAGAAATGGAAAGACTTTACGTAAAGTTTTCTGAGGAAGCGCAGTTAAATCCTGAACTGGAGGTTATGGCCAAGGAAGAATGGATGAAACTGAAGGCAGGAGATGAAGAAAACAGAAAATTATGGCAAAGTTTTGTAGATCATTCATTTTGTGAATTTAAGGTTTTCTATAGAAAGATGGATATAAAATTTGATTATTGCATAGGGGAATCCTTCTATAATGATATAATTCCAGAAACATTAAAAATACTTGATGAAAAGAAAATTACTACTAATATAGATGGGGAATCAAAGGTATTTTTTAAAGAGGAAGATAAGATTGAGCCATGCGTAGTAAAGAAAAAGGCAGAAAATAGTTATCTTTATTCTACAACTGATTTGGCAACCCTTAAATACAGAAAGGATATTTTGAAAATAGACCATTCGGTCTATGTTGCTGTAGAGAAGCAGAAAGAACATTTCCGGCAGGTATTTAAAATTGCAGAAATGATGGGGAAGCCCTATGACTACAAGAAAAATCATGTATGGTTCGGTATTATAAGATTTGAAGATAGTGTTATGTTATCTTTAAAAAAGTGTGGAATGATAAGACTGATTGATATACTCAATCAGGCGATAGAAGAAGCAAAAATAGTAATAGATATTAAAAATCCGACTTTTCCTGAAGAAGAAAAGATGAAAATAGCTGAAATAGTTGGACTTGGAGCAATAAAGCATTTTAACTTAAGCCAGAACAGAATGAGTTCAATTTCTTTTTCATGGGATAAAATTCTGAATTTTGAAGGAAATACATCACCTTATTTACAATATACATATGCCAGAATAATGTCCATATTTAGAAAAATGGATGAAGAAAGTCATGAGATTAACAATACTTATGATGCTGAATATAATGAATTAGATGATGATTTTAATGAAAATGAAAGGGAACTGGCGGTAAAACTTCTGAAATTTCCAAATGCTATATTAAAAGCTTATGACTTGTGCAAACCTAACCTTATTACTGACTATTTATTTGAAACTGCCAAAATTTTCAATAGTTTTTATGCAGGGGAGTCCATTATTAGGGAAGAGGATAAAAAGAAATTTAATACAAGACTTCTTCTTGCTGAAAAAACAGCAGTAACGCTTAAAGAAGGATTGTCGCTTCTTGGAATAAAAGTTCTGGAGAAAATGTAAGTTTTTTAATAATGGAAAAAATTTTTAAATAGTTTAATGGAAAATAAAAAGTTAAAATCATGTAAGAGGTGGCTATGAATATATTTGAAATAGAAAAATTACCTGGAATAGAAGAAGAGGAAATTGTAGATATTCTAAAGGAAAATGAGGATGTTAAAATTGAAAGGATAATTTCTACAGGACAGGTTTCCGACTGGATGGTACAGGAAAAGAGGGAATACGTTCTTTTGATTCAAGGTAATGCAGTTATTGAATTTAATGATAAAACAGTGGAAATGAAATCCGGGGATACATTATTTATTGAAAAAAGTGAAAGGCACAGGGTGGCTTACACCAGTGAAAGTCCATGCTGTATATGGTTCTGTGTACATTTTTAAATAATATGTCATGTATTTTAGAAATATGGATAAAATGAAGTGAAGGAAATGAAATTTAATAAAAATTTTATCTTTCGGTTGAAATATGGGGAAAAATATTGTATAATTATTGTGAAAAGTAAGCGAATCCCTGCTCTTTGATGTAATATTGTTAATAAAGTGGGAAGCTAATAGGAGAAAGTGAATCCCTGCTTTTTGAAGGAAATTCGTTCGATAAAGTGGGAAGCTAATAGGAGAAAGCGAATCCCTGCTCTTTGATGAAATATTGTTAATAAAGTGGGAAATGAAAAAAGAAGCAATAGGGCGATAAATTAATCGCCCTATTATAATAGGGGGAATAGAGGGAAAATGAAAAAGGAGATGAATAAATTGATATTTTTAGATAAAGCGGTTATTTTTTTGAAAAATAATTTAACAAAATCAAGAAGTGAAATAGAAGAAGGACTTGAAGATATAATAAAGCAGAACATTATGAAATACCTGACAAATAAGGTTGGATACAGTAAAACCGAAATAAATAATATTGTAGTGACACTTGTAATTGATTTTGAAAAGAAGGAAAAGGAAACAAAACTTGTAATTGAAGAATATTTATTTGAAATAAATCATAAGAATAAAACAGTATTGAAAATATATAGACTTGGTGCAGAAAATGACTTTTTTGTATCAGAAAACTTAAAAGAACTGGGCATGGAAATAGAAATATTTGAAAATGGAGTTGGAATAACAGGGTAGGAGATATTCATAATAAAAAGAGGCTGTCTTAAAAAATTCTAAATAATTAAAGGATATAGTTTTTGCATTATTTTTCGAATTTTTGAGACAGCTATTTTTGTTATTTATTTTTCATATAGTCTACATTAAGAAAAACTGTTATTAACATACAGCTTGAAAATAAAGTACTAAATGAATAATATATACTTTGTACAATTATATACATAATTGTAAGGTTGCCATAGGGTGGGACAGGATTAAACTTAAAAATTCCAGAAAGTAGTTTAAGGAAAAAAACGTTTAATAGAAAATAAATTATTGAAAGAAATAAAGCAACCAATCTTTTACCTTTTGAAATACGATATGTATATTTTAAAGATTCTTTTACTGATAAATTTCTTGCCATAAAAACAGGAGTTAAATAAATAAAAATTATTCCAAAAATAATAAAAACAATCATCAAAGCTGTTAAAAATAAAATCATTTCTCCATGAGATGATAAATCTTCGTATGAATCAAAAGAATAAAAATAATTTCGTAAATCCCATATTATTATATAAACAGATAATATTGCAGAATAAATAAAAGCTTTTGAAATAGATTTTTTTAAGTCTATACTACCTTTATTTTCAATTCTATAAATAATTTTTTTAAGTAGTACACAAGATATAGCATTATTTGACATATATAAAATATATATTAAAAATGTAATCATAAAATAAAGTTTATCATTATCTGGATGAATAAAAGTTATCATACAGCTAAAAATGAATTTCTGTAAAGAATATAGGATAAGAAATATTTTTTCAGTTTTGATGCTTTCTTTCCAAAGTAAAAAGGCTTTAAAAAAATATTCCTTCATGGAAAGATACCTTTCTGATAAATCCAATTTAAATTTGTCAATGTTAGATAAATTATGCATTATTTCCTCCTAGATTTTTATTTCTTACAAAACTGACTTTTCTACTTATAATTTTCCCAAATTCCTTTTTGTAGATGGAATGGTATTCTTCAAAAGTAACAGGTGAATTATATGTCAGAACTTCCATTTCAGTTCCAAAAAAGTTTATTATGAAGGGCATTTCCAGCATTCCGTTTTTTAGATAGAAATTTTTTCTTCTTTTTCTTTCTTCCTTATTTTCAGACTCTGTTTCAGTATTTTCTATTTCAAGGAAAATCTTTTTATTAGAATAACGTTCTTTCAGCAGTTTTAATGCTTTCGAGCCAATCCCTTTACCTCTTTTTTCACTTGAAATGGCAAAATATGCTATCAGTGCAAGATTATTTTGTAATGCTGTAATTGCCAGGCCTAGAAACTCACCTTTGTTATTTTTTAAGGAAAGAACTTCAGTTGTCCCCCTCCATTGCTTAAGAAGAATGAAAGGAAAAGGCTTTCTCTCATTCTTTGGAAAAGACTTTAAATATAGACGATATATATTCATAAGATTTCTAGGTCTTCTACTTTTTACTAGTTTCATAAAGATTCCTTTCAGAATAATTTTTATTGCTTTATTCGTTATTTTTTCTTATAATAATTATAGCACTTCAGATTGATTTATTCAAACCTGAAAATGAAAGAAATCTAAATGAAAGGTGAAGATAATGAATTCAAATGAGATAAATAAATTTATAGAGGAAAATACTGAAAAAATATATGATGAAATGGTAAAAATAAGAAGAAAAATACATATGAATCCTGAACTGGGGGATGAAGAATTTGAAACAAGTAAAACAATAAAGGAATTTCTGAATAACAACGGCATAGAATATGAAGAAATTATAAATACAGGAATTGTGGCAACAATATATAACAGGGAAGGAAAAACAGCAGCTACTAGGGCTGATATAGATGCATTGCCAATATTTGAGGAAAATGAAGTGGAATATAAGTCAAAGACAGCTGGGAAAATGCATGCCTGTGGCCACGATGCCCATATGACAATACAGATGGGAGTAGCAAAAATTTTAGCTGACAACAAAGATAAATGGCATGGAACAGTGAGATTTTTCTTTCAGCCGGCTGAAGAAACAGACGGGGGAGCCGACAGAATGATAAAAGCCGGGGCTTTGAAATTTAAAGGGGATACAGATAAAAAAATAGATGCCTTCTTTGCACTTCACATGGCACCTGAAATTGACCTTGGGAAAATTGGAGTAAGATATGGCAAGGCCCATGCAACTTCTGCAATGTTTAAACTGACAGTAAATGGAATTTCTTCGCATGCGGCACTGCCACATAAGGGAGTGGATGCGATACTGATAGGGGCAAAGGTTGTTGAATTTCTGCAATCAATTGTAAGCAGAAGAATTGACCCGAGAGAAGAAGCTGTTATTACAGTCGGATCATTTAAAGGCGGTGAAGCGGAAAATGTAGTCTGCGACAAGGTGGAAATGCGTGGAACTATTAGAACAATGTCGCAGGAAACACGTTCCTTCATAATAGAGACAATGAAAAGGGATTTACCTAAATTTGTAGAAGGTCTTGGCGGAAGCATTGATGTAAATATAAGGGAAGGTTATGCTCCAGTTATTAATAATGAAGAGATTACTAAAATTCTGGAAGAGAATGTTGTAGACCTTTATGGAAAGGAAAGTCTTGAAATAATTAATGAAGCGAGAATGGATGTGGAGGATGTAAGCTATTTCCTGAATGAAATCAAAGGGACTTTCTTCAGACTGGGAACAAAAAATGAGGAAAAAGGATTAATTTACGGACTGCATCATCCAAAATTCAATATCGATGAGAGAAGTTTGAAAATTGGAATGGGAATACAGCTGAAAAACATACTTGAATTTTTAAAATAGCGTATCAATAGTGAATATAAATAATAAAGAGGTAAAATAATGGAGAATATAAAAAATAATTATGAAATAGGGCAGAAACTGGAAATTGAAATAGAAAAAATAGTATTTGGCGGAGAAGGACTGGGAAGAGTTGACGGATTTACCGTATTTGTACCAATGAGTGTTCCTGGAGATATACTGGAAATTGAAATAATTTCAGTGAAAAAATCCTACGCCAGAGGGCTTATTACAAAAATAATAAAACCGGGACAAGACAGGATAGAAGATACTTCAAAAGTGAGTTTTGAAGACTTTGACGGCTGTGATTTTGGAATGCTTAAATATGATAAGCAGCTTGAATACAAAAATTTAATGCTGAGGGAAGTTCTGGAAAAAATAGGTGGCATAAATCTTGAAAATGTCGATATAGAAAATATTATCGGAAGTGAAATTAAAACAAATTACAGAAATAAAACATCTGAGCCGTTATTTAAAAAGGATGGAAAGATTTTAACAGGATTTTATTCCAGAAAATCCCATAATGTTTTTTCTGCAAAGGAAAGTCTTTTAAAGTCAAAAATTGCTGAAGAAGTGATAGAGAAGTTTCTGGAAGAAATAAATAGCTATGCAGGAACTAAAAATGAATTTAAAGTTTATAATGAAATTACAGATTCAGGATTTTTGAAACACGTTGTAGTAAGAAATAATGAAAAAAATGAAGTTATGCTTATAATTGTTGTAAGTAAAAAATCCCAGTATAAGCAGCTAGTGAAGGTTCTTGAAAAGCTGTACAGTGAAAATGACTTCATAAAATCAGTATATATTTCAGTGAAAACAGAAGCAAATAATGTTATCCTAGGAGAAGATACAAGACATATATTTGGAGATGAATATCTGAAAGAGGAAATGGAAGGTATAAAATTTAACATATATCCGGATTCTTTCTTTCAGATTAATAAATCACAGGCAATAAAACTTTATGACAAGGCAATGGAATTTTTGGGAGAAAGTAGAAATAATACAGTAATTGATGCATTTTCAGGTACAGGAACAATCGCGATGGCTATTTCATCTAAGGTTAAAAAGTCGATAGGAATAGAAAGTGTAGAAAGCTCAGTAACTGCAGCAAAGGAAACTGCCATTGAAAATGAAATTGATAATGTAGAATTTATAAATGGAAAAGTTGAGAAGGTATTACCGGAATTACTTAAAAAAGAAAAGGCTGAAGCAATCATATTTGATCCTCCAAGAAGGGGAATAGATGAAAAGGCCCTAAGAAGTGTTGTAAAGAATAAAATTAAGAAAATAGTATATATTTCATGTAATCCTGCGACTTTTGCACGGGATACGAAGTTTCTGATTGAAAATGGATACAGGCTTGAAAAAGTGTCAGCTGTAGATATGTTTCCGCAGACAAATCATGTGGAGGTTGTGGGGGTTGCTGCAGAAAATAAAATAAAATAAAAAAAGTTTCAGCTGTCAGGTGATTTAGTATAATTAAGAAGGAGTCAATATGTCAATTAAAGGAATAGAACAGCCGGAATATATTGAAATTGATAAGGAAATCAGATTGAGAAAATTTGATGGGAAATATGATTTTGCTTTTGAATGGTATCAGAATATTGATACAGTGTGGATGCTTGATGGAGATAAGGAACCATACACATGGGAACTGCTGGATAAAATGTATACATGGTGGAACCAGGCCGGTGAAGTATATTTTATAGAAGTTCTTGAAAATAAAATTTATAAATCCATAGGAGATGTTTCTTTTAAACAGGATGATATGCCTATTTTAATAGGAGATAAAAATTACAGAAAAAAAGGAATTGCCACAAAAGTTATCAGAAAATTGATTGAGCGTGGAAAAGAATTAGGGTATAAGGAACTGGAAATTGAAGAAATATACAGCTGGAATTTAGACTCACAAAAATTGTATACAAATCTTGGTTTCAAGCCTTTTAAAGAGACTAAAAATGGCATGAGTTACAAGCTGATTTTCTAATTTTCAATTTTTTATTATTATGATATGAGGATTATATGTTTATAGAAATAAAAGTAAAAAAATATACTGGCTTTTCCAATATAAAAGTATGTATTTTTGAGCTGAAATGTGATATAATAAGCTGTATTTTATAAAAATAGCCAAGATTTAAATAATTTTAGAAATCATTTCTTAACAAATTTTAATATTTTGTTTACAATTAAATTTATATAAAAAAAGAAAAGGAGAAAAAAACATGGGACTTAAAGATTTAGTAAAAAAAGCATTTTTAGGAGCTACTGACGAGGAGAACAAAAAAAACAAGGCAAGAATGAGGGAAATATTCAATGAATGTGTTGCAAATGGTGATGATTATAAATTAATTTATTGTCATATGGAAAACCTTACTAACGCTATTATTGTTAAGATTACAAAACATAGTAATTTTATTGTGGGATATAAAGAAGGAGAAGTTGTAGTTATTCCTGTTGATTCAGAATTAAAGGAATATGGTGAAGCTTACGTATTCAATAAAAGAAATGAAAGTCAGACAAAATCTACATTGGGATACTGTATGGTAGCCAATCCTGAAATTTCATTCCAGTTTGTACCTATGACATATCAGCCAGGTATAGTTAAAGGAGCTTCATATTCAGTTTCTATCACTCAGTCTTCTGAAGAAGTTTCAGAATTTAAGAAGTTCTTTAAAAAGGGATTATAAGGATAAATTTATTATGCCAAGACCAAAAACAAAAGAGGATTTAATGGTGACTGCTAAAGAAAATTATGAGAAACTGAATATACTGATTTCCAACATGTCTGACGAAGAATTGAATACACCTTTTGATTTTTCAAAGGATGAAAAGAAGAAGGAAGCACATTGGAAAAGAGATAAAAATTTAAGAGATATATTAATTCATCTCTATGAATGGCACCAGCTAATTTTAAATTGGGTAAATTCTAATCAGAATGGAGAAGAAAAGCCGTTTATTCCTAAACCATATAACTGGAAAACTTATGGTAATTTGAATGTTGAGTTTTGGAAAAAACATCAGAATACAAACTTAGAGGAAGCAAAAGAAATGCTAAAGCAATCACATAAAGAAGTTTTAGAGCTAGTCGATACATTTACAAACGAAGAATTGTTTTCAAAAGATGTATATAAATGGGTTGGAGGGAGTGTGCTTGGCTCATATTTTGTGAGTGGAACTTCAAGTCATTATGACTGGGCTATCAAGAAAATTAAGGCCCATCAGAAAAATTGCAGATTAAAATAGGAAAAGGGAAAGATATTATGGATAAAAACGAGATAATTATCTTATTACAAAAAGGGATAAATCCTTATGAAGAATATTATATTGAAGATAAAGTTATGAAAGCTATGCTTGAATATCCTAATCCTTTTGAATTAGTTGCTCCTATTCTGGAAATTATTGAATCCAATCCAGATATAGATTTTGGAATACCGGGAGATTTAGTACATTTTGTAGAGAAATTTTATAAAAAGGGATATGAGGAATTATTGCTTAAATCTGTCCGAAAAAGTCCTACTATGCACAATATATGGATGCTTCATCGCTGTTATATTGATGAAGATAATCCTTTGCATAGTAAATTTGCACTTTTAATTAAAGAAATTAAAGAAGATGAATCTGTATCTAGTAAGATCAAAAAGGTAATTGAAGAGTTTAGCTGGTAAATTTATTTATCAATCATTTAAAGTGGGGGGAGAAAATTAATGAAATTAGAAGAGATAATGAAGTTAATTCAAAATGGAGAAAAAATAGATGTAGAATTTAAAGAATCAAGTAATGCTTTACCAAAAGATATTTATGATTCTGTCTGTTCTTTTAATAATAGAAATGGAGGACATATATTATTAGGAGTCAGCGATGAAAGAATTATTATCGGAGTAAATGAGGATAAAATTGATAAAATAATAAAAGAGTTTACTACTTCTGTTAATAATTCTCAAAAGATTTATCCACCCTTGTATTTGACACCTATTCCAGTTAATATAAACGGAAAAACTATTATTTATATTAGAGTTCCTGAAGAATATCAAGTATGTAGGCATAATGGAAAAATATGGGATAGGTCATATGAAGGAGATATAAACATTACAAATAATTCAGAATTTGTATATAAAATGTATTCCAGGAAACAAAGTACTTATTTTGTAAACAAGGTGTATCCAAATCTTGATATAAATTGTTTAGAGGCATCTGTAATTGAAAAAGCACGAAAAATGGCTATTTCAAGAAATCAAAATCATTTATGGAGAAATATGAATGATGAAGAACTTTTGAGAAGTGCTAATTTAGTTTTGATTGATCCCGAAACAAATAAGGAAGGAATTACTTTAGCTGCAATTTTATTATTTGGAAAAGATAATTCAATTATGTCTGTTTTGTCACAACATAAAACTGATGCAATATTTAGAGTAGAAAACAAAGACAGATATGATGACAGAGATATTGTAATTACAAATTTGATTGATAGTTATGATAGACTTATTAGTTTTGGTCAAAAACATTTAAATGAATTATTTGTTTTAGATGGAATTGTCAATGTTAATGCAAGAGATAGAATATTAAGAGAAATAATTTCAAATACATTAGCTCACAGAGATTATTCAAGTGGATTTCCTGCAAAAATGATTATTGATGATGAAAAAATTATTATTGAAAATAGTAATTTATCTCATGGTACGGGAATTTTAGATTTGCAGAAATTCGAACCATTTCCTAAAAATCCCTCAATATCTAAGGTTTTTAGAGAAATAGGAATTGCTGATGAACTTGGTTCAGGTATGAGAAACACTTATAAATATACACAACTTTATTCTGGAGCAACTCCAATTTTTGAGGAAGGAAATACATTTAGAACGATTATACCATTAAAGAAAATTGCAACACAAAAAGTTGGTGGAGAAAATGTCGTTCACGGTGTCGCTCATAATGTCGTTCACGGTGTCGCCCACGATAAAGAAAAAATTATTACTATTATTAAAGAAAAAATAAGATTGAATAATAAAATAACAAGACAAACTATTGCTGATGAACTTGGAGTAAGTAAAAAAACGATAGAAAGATACATGAAGGAAATAAATAATTTAAAATATATAGGCAGTGGAAATAATGGATATTGGAAATTAGAAGAATAATACTCTTAAATTTAATCACAAGAAGATGATGATTTAGGATTTTTAAATTAACTTCAATGGGAGCCATATTAGGTTCCTATTTTTTTGTGAAAGATGCCAGTAAAAAATATTAATTTTTTATTTATTTGTATTTACATTTTGTGAAAAATATAGTATACTTACACGTGAAATTATTCTTATTCAACATAATAGGAGTAAAAACGCTTATAAAAGATAGAGGAGAGAAAAGAATTATGAAAGTAGTAGTAGTTGGATGTACTCATGCTGGAACGGCAGCAATACTAAATCTGAAAAAGGTAAATCCAGATGTGGAAATAACAGTGTTTGAAAGAAATGACAACATTTCCTTCCTTTCATGTGGAATTGCACTGTATGTTGGTGGTGTAGTAAAAGACCCTCAAGGATTATTTTACTGTTCACCGGAAAAATTGAGAGAATTAAATGTTAATACAAAAATGAGACACGATGTAAAAAATGTTGACATAAAAGGCAAAAAGATTCATGTGGCTAATTTAGAAACTGGGGAAGAATTTGATGAAACATTTGATAAATTAATTGTAACATCAGGTTCATGGCCAATAATTCCTCCAATTGAAGGAATAGAAATGAATAATATTCTCCTTTGTAAAAATTATAACCATTCAAATGAGATAATTGAAAAAGGGAAAAATGCTAAAAAAGTAGTAGTAGTTGGGGCAGGATATATCGGAGTGGAACTTGTTGAAGCATTTAGAGATAATGGAAAAGAAGTTGTACTTGTAGATGCAGAAGAAAGAATATTAAGCAGATATTTTGATAAGGAATATACTGAAATTGCTGAAAAAGCATTTAAAGACAGAGGAATTGTAATTGCTACCGGAGAAAAAGTTGTAAAATTTGAAGGAGAAAATGGAAATGTAAAAAAAGTGATTACAGATAAAAATGAATATGATGCAGACATGGTAATAATGTGTGTAGGATTTGCACCTGCTACATCACTTTTTGAAGGACAGCTTGACATGCTGCCTAATGGGGCTATAAAAGTTGACGAATATATGAGAACAAGCGATAAAGATGTAATGGCTGCAGGAGACTGCTGTTCAGTATACTCAAATGCCCTTAACACTCATATATATATCCCTCTTGCAACAAATGCAGTAAGAATGGGAACTTTGGCTGCACTGAACTTATCTGAAAATAAATTCAGACATCCTGGAACTCAAGGAACGTCAGGAATAAAAATATATGAAAATAATATGGCGGCAACAGGTATTACAGAAGAAACGGCTAAAGCAGAAGGAATTGAAGTAGAATCAGTTATAGCTGTAGATAATTACAGACCTGAATTTATGCCTACATATGAAGAAGTAATGCTTAAAGTGGTATTTGACAAGAACAGCAGAAAAATTTTAGGGGCACAGTTAAATTCTAAAATGGATTTAACTCAGTCAATAAACACTCTATCTGTATGCATTCAAAATGGAATGACAATAGATGATTTAGCATTTGTTGATTTCTTCTTCCAGCCACATTATAACAAGCCTTGGAACTTTATAAACGTGGCAGGATTAAATGCATTAAAATAATATATTTAATTTAAGGCTATCTCAAATTTTGAAAAAATACAAAAAACATATTTATTCATTTACTAAAATTTCACTTATACAAAACAGTCATTCATAAAGAAAAAGTCAAAATTCACCTGAAAATTCAGGTTGTTGACTTTTTCTAAATTCATTCCTGTTTTGTATTGTAAAATTCTAAATAATTCATAAATATAGTTTTTACACTATTTTTCAATTTTTTGAGATAGCTCTTTTTTTAATTAAATATATAATTTTATAGAACTTTTCCTATATCAAAATATACTTTCTCTATATTGAATTGAAAATTAAATTATGTTAATATATTAGATAATAAATATTTCTGGAATAAGGGAGGAGAAAATTATGTATAAAGTATTAGTAGGAGAATACATTGATGATGAGGCTATTGCAGGATTGCTGAAATCAGAAAATGTAGAAGTAGATGTGAAGGTGGGAATTTCAAGGGAAGAAATTCTGAATATTATTCATGAATACGATGCCCTTATTGTAAGAAGTGTTATAAAGGTTGACAAGGAACTGCTGGATAAGGCAAAAAAACTTAAAATTGTAGGGCGTGCAGGAAATGGAACAGACAATATAAACATTCCTGAGGCAACTGCACATGGGGTAATAGTTGCAAACACACCTGACAGCAATACTGTTTCAGCCTGTGAAATCGCAATTGGCCTTATGATTGCATCAGCTAGAAATATTGTGGCTGCAAATAACTATATAAAAAGTGGAAAATGGGAAAGAGAAATTTTTGTAGGAAGTGAGCTTTTTGAAAAGACACTTGGTATTATTGGACTTGGAAGAATAGGAAGCCTTATGGCGAAGCGAATGAAAGCATTTGGAATGGAACTTATTGCTTATGATCCGTATATTTCAGATGAAATTTTCAAGAGAAATGGTTGTAAAAAAGCAGAAACTTTAGATGAATTACTTGAAAAATCTGATATTATAACAATTCATACTCCAAAAACAAAGGAGACATTGAATATGATAAATGCTGAAAACCTTCATAAGTTAAAAGATGGTGTTAGACTTGTAAATGCTGCACGTGGAGGACTTTTCAATGAAGAGGCTGTGGCTGAAGGACTAAAAAGTGGTAAAATTGCAAGTTTTGGATATGATGTGCATACTGTAGAACCACGTTCTGAATGTATATTGTATGAATTTGAAAATGCAATTGCTACACCACATATAGGGGCAACAACTTATGAAGCTCAGAGAAATGTTGGAACACAAGTGGTAAGACAGGTTCTGAATGGACTTCGTGGCGAAATAGTTGAAACAGCTGTAAACCTGCCATCAATAGGAAGAGAAGAGTTCCTTATAGTAAAGCCTTTCATAAATCTTGCTGAAAAGCTGGGGAAAATTTATTTCCAGATTGAAAAGGCCCCAATTACAAATATTGCAATTAACTATTATGGAGAAATTGCAGAGCAGGAAACTGCACTTGTAGATTCAACTGCAATAAAAGGAATTCTGGAACCTGTATTGAAGGAAGAGGTAAACTATATCAATTCAAAATCTCTTGCTGAAAAGAGAGGAATTAATATTTCAATAAATAAAAAAGATCATAAATATGAAAATTATTCTTCAGCAATTGAATTTATTATAAATAACGAAGATGGAAAGAAAGTTAATGTTGTCGGTACAATTGGAATGAATAACGAGGAAAGAATTATAAGCTTGAAAAACTACAATATGGATATGGCAATTTCTGACAGTATGATATATCTTGGAAATGATGATGTTCCAGGAGTTATCGGAGCTGTAGGGGCAACCTTAGGTAAGGAAAATATAAATATTGCAACGATGAATGTAGGAAGACGTGAAAACAGTGCCATTATGCTGCTTACTGTAGACAGCGAAGTAAGTAAGGAATCTCTGGAAGAACTGAAAAGACTTAGTCAGATAAAATGGGCATATTATTTAGATTTAACAATATAGAAAGAGCTTTTTTAAAGAAAAAGATTTCTTCAAAAAACTTCTAATTTGTGCTATAATTTGCTAACAGTAACGCGAAAAGTATTAAGAAGGAGATGAAAGAATATGAATTTTGTTTATATTTCACCACATTTCCCAAAAACAAACTGGGAATTCTGTGATAGACTGAAACAAAATGGGGTAACTGTATTGGGGATTGCAGATGTTGAATATAATGAACTTGATGAAAAATTGAAAAATGCATTGACAGAGTACTATAAAGTATCTTCTCTGGAAAATTATGATGAAGTTTTAAAAGCTGTTGGATATTTTACCTTTAAATATGGGAAAATAGACTGGCTGGAATCTAATAATGAATACTGGCTTGAACAGGATGCAAAATTGCGTACTGATTTTAACATAACTACAGGAATTAAAACTGATAAAATACACAATATTAAAGAAAAGTCAGCAATGAAAAGCTCTTATGAAAAGGGAGGAATTTCTACTGCGGCATATCACATGGTTTCGACTTTAGAAGAAGCAGAAAAATTTATAAAAAAAGTTGGATATCCTGTTGTAGTAAAACCGGATAATGGAGTAGGAGCAAGTAATACTTACAGAATAAGAAACGAACAGGAACTGAAAGAATTCTATAAAAATGTTCCGTCTGTTCCATATATTATGGAACAGTATGTTTTCGGAGATCTTGTATCTTATGATGCGATAGTTGACGCTGAGGGGAATCCTATTTTTGAAACAGGAATCACTTGGGAGCCGACAATCATGGATATTGTAAATGAAGGGCTTGATTTATATTACTATGTAAGAAAACAGCTTCCGCCTGAACTGATTGACGCTGGAAGACGTACAATCAAAGGATTTGGAGTTAAAAGCAGATTTGTTCATATGGAATTTTTTAAACTGCTGGAAGACAGAAAAGGACTTGGGAAAAAAGGAGAATACATAGGACTTGAAGTAAATATGCGTCCAGCAGGAGGATATACTCCAAGCATGTACAATTATGCCAATAATACAGATGTATATCAAATATGGGCAGATATGGTAACTTATGGAAAAATTGTAAATGCTTCGCTAAATGAAGATATGGAAAGAAATTTCTGCATATATGTAAGTAGACGTGATGAAAAGAACTATAAGCATTCTGATGAAGAAGTTCTTGAAAAGTATGGAGAGGCTATTCTTATGTATGAAAGAATGCCAGATTTATATTCAGCGGCTATGGGGAATAGAATGTACACTGCTAAATTTAAAGATAAGGAAGTAATGGATGAATTTATAAAATTTGTTCATGAGACTGTTTAAAAAATATAATTAAAGGAAGTGAATAATGCATACAGAATATAGAAAGGAATACAGTAGGTATTTAGATAGGGAAGTAGAATTTAAGATATATGGTCATTCTGGAAAACCTTGTCTGGTATTTCCTCCACAGGATGGAAAATTTACAGATTATGAGAATTTTAGAATGGTAGAAACTTTATCTGATTACATAGAGCAGGGAAGATTACAACTTTTCTGTGTAGACAGCGTTGACAGGGAAAGCTGGTCAGATAAGGAAGGAAATCCAAGATATAGGGCTGAAATGCAGGAAAAATGGTTTAACTACATTACAAATGAAATAGTGCCATTTATTCATAACTATACTGGAAGAAAAGACCTTATAGTGACAGGATGCAGCATGGGAGGAACTCACGCCGGAATTTCTTTTTTCCGTAGACCGGATTTATTTGAAACCCTAATTGCGTTAAGTGGAGCATTTGATGCTTCCATGTTCTTTGGAAATTATATGGATGATCTGGTGTATAATAATTCACCGGTACATTTTTTAAGAAATATGCCTGAAGATCATTATTATTTGGATATTTACAGAAATAAAAAAATTATACTTTGTATAGGGCAGGGAGCATGGGAAGAAGAACTTCTGCCAAGTAATCATGAAATGAATGCCATCCTGAAGGAAAAAAATGTTCCGGCATGGGTGGATTTCTGGGGATATGATGTTGCCCACGACTGGAACTGGTGGCAGCTTCAGATAAGATATTTTATGGATAAAGTTCTTTAATAACAGTACAGTAAGAGAGGCTGTCTCAAAATTAAAAAATAAATTATATGAAAACTATATTTATAAATAATTCATAAATATAGTTTTTACATTATTTTTTAATTTTTTTGAGATAGTCTCTCTAAATTTAAATAAGAAAGGATTTGTTCTAATGTTAAAAAAATTATTAGCATATGTAGGAGAATATAAAAAAGTTTCACTTTTATCTCCTTTGTTTATTGCTGTGGAAGTAATGATGGAAATACTTATTCCATTTCTAATGGCTTCTATAATAGATGACGGACTGAACAAGGGTAATATGGGACATATATATTTCATAGGTCTTATAACTTTAATAATTGCCATGATTTCACTGTCTACAGGTTTTGCGGCTGGAAGATGTGCAGCTAAGGCTTCTGCCGGATTTGCAAAAAATATAAGAAAAGCAGTTTTTTATAAAATACAAAAATTCTCTTTTACAAATATAGATAAATTTTCAACTGCCGGACTTATTACGAGATTTACTACAGATATTGCAAATATTCAGAATTCTTATCAGATGATTTTAAGACTTCTTGTAAGAGCACCGTTAATGCTTATATTTGCAACTATGATGACAATATATATAAACCCGGAATTATCGGTTATATTCCTTGGAGCGATAGTTATTCTCGGAATTGTAATGGCAGTTGTTATTTTTTCTGTACATCCTATTTTCTTAAAGGCAATGAAAAAATATGACAAAATAAATTCTGACCTTCAGGAAAATATAAATGCTGTCAGAGTTGTAAAAGCATATGTAAGAGAAAATTATGAAATAAATAAATTTAAAAATTCAACAGATGGTTTGAGAAATACATTGCTAAAAGCAGAAAAGATTATTATATTTGTAGCTCCTGCAATGCAGTTCTGTATGTATTCGTGTATTATTCTGCTTTCATGGTTTGGTGCAAAGAAAATTGTAGCCGGAAACCTTACAACAGGACAGCTGATGAGCTTATTTTCATACACAGCAAATATTCTTATGAGTCTTCTTATGTTTGCGATGGTTATAGTTACAATAACTTTCTCAAGAGCATCAGGAGAACGTATAGTAGAAGTTCTGAATGAGGAGCCAAGCATAAAAAATACTGAAAATCCTGTATTTGAAATAAAAGATGGTTCAATTTCATTTGAAAATGTAAATTTCAGCTACAGTAACAACCCTGAAGTATTAAATCTGGAAAACATAAATCTTCACATTAATCAAGGGGAAACAATAGGAATAATAGGAGGAACAGGAAGTGCAAAATCAGCACTTGTCCAACTAATTCCGAGATTATATGATGTACTCGAAGGTGAAGTGAAGATTGGCGGAAAAAATGTAAAAAACTATGACATAAAAACTTTAAGAGATAATGTAGCAATGGTATTACAGAAAAATGTCCTTTTCTCAGGTACAATAAAGGAAAATCTCATGTGGGGAAACAAAAATGCCACTGAAGAAGAAATGATACATGCATGTAAATTGGCTCAGGCAGATGAATTTATACAGAAATTTCCTGATAAATATGATACTTATATTGAACAGGGAGGATCAAATGTATCAGGTGGCCAAAAACAGCGTCTCTGTATAGCAAGGGCACTTTTGAAAAATCCAAAAATTTTAATTCTTGATGACTCTACAAGTGCTGTGGATACTAAGACTGATAAGCTTATAAGGGAAGCCTTTAAGAATGAAATACCTGACATTACAAAAATTATTATTGCACAGAGAATTTCATCAGTAAAGGATGCTGATAAGATTATTGTACTTGATGATGGTAAAGTAACTGGTATAGGAATTCATGAAGAGCTGATTATTTCAAATGATATTTATAAGGAAGTACATAATTCTCAGGAGGAAGGAGGAAAAAACAATGAATAGTCCAGATAAAAATAGTGGTAGTAAAGGAAAACAGCTAAAAGCCCTGCTTCGTCTTATAGCATATATGTTTAAACTGTATAAATTTCATTTTATTGCAGTTTTAGTATTTATACTTTTAAGTTCATTGTGTATGGTTGTTGGAACAATGTATACGAAACAGCTTATTGACGGATACATTACACCTAATATAGGAAACCCCAATATTGATTTTGCTCCTCTTGTAAAAATAATACTTTCAATGGGTGCAGCATATCTGACAGGAATGATTTCAACCTATTTATATGAAAGACTTATGATAGTTGCAGCCCAGGGAACATTAAAAAACCTTAGGGACGATGTATTTTCCCATATGGAAAAATTGCCGATTAAATACTTTGATACTCATGCTCATGGAGATATAATGAGTGTCTATTCAAGTGATATAGACACATTGCGTAATATGATAACAGAAAGTCTGGCACAGATAATATCTGCAGTAATAACAGTTGTCAGTGTCTTAACTTCAATGTTTATCCTCAGTATCCCTTTGACAATATTCACTTTGGTTATGGTTATTCTTACTATAAGTGTTACCAGAAACATATCAGGAAAAAGCGGAAAGAATTTTAAAGACCAGCAGGTAAATATTGGAGCAGTAAACGGTTATATTGAAGAAATGCTTGAAGGTCAGAAAGTTGTTAAAGTCTTTTCATATGAAGAAGAAGCAAAAAGTAAATTTGATATATTAAATGAAAAGCTTTTTGAAAGTTCAAATAATGCCAACAAATACGGGAACATTTTAGGCCCTGTTGTAGGAAACCTGGGAAATATAAATTTCGTTCTTACAGCTTCGATTGGATCTTTCCTTGCTATTTCAAATATAGGAGGATTTACTCTTGGAGGACTTGCTTCCTTCCTGCAGTTTACAAGAACTTTGAATCAGCCTATATCCCAGACTGCAATGCAGATTAACTCAGTACTACTGGCGGCAGCCGGAGCACAGAGGGTATTCCAGATTCTTGATGAAAAACCTGAATTTGATGAAGGTTATGTAAAGCTTGTAAATGCTGATATTGATGAAAACGGAAATATAAAAGAAGTTGATAAGCATACAGGAATATGGGCTTGGAAACATCCCCATGAAGACGGTACAATTTCCTATGAAAGACTTCTTGGTGATGTTGTTTTTGAAAATGTTGATTTTGGATATAATGAAAGTAAAATTATATTACATGATATAAATCTATATGCAAAACCTGGAGAAAAAATAGCCTTTGTTGGAGCAACAGGAGCAGGAAAAACAACAATTACCAACCTTATAAACAGATTTTATGACATACAGAATGGTAAAATAAGATATGACGGTATAAATATCCAGAAAATAAATAAATCCGATTTAAGAAAATCATTAGGAATAGTATTACAGGATACCCATTTATTTTCAGGAACAGTTGCTGATAACATAAGATATGGAAAGCTTGATGCAACTGATGAAGAAGTTCGTGCAGCGGCAAAACTTGCAAATGCACATCACTTTATTAAGCATTTACCTAAGGGATATGATACTTACCTTAGCAATGGTGGGGCAAATTTATCTCAAGGGCAAAGACAGCTCCTTTCAATAGCGAGAGCTGCCATAGCTGATCCGCCTGTACTGATACTGGATGAAGCAACATCAAGTATAGATACGAGAACAGAAAAAATAGTTCAGGAAGGTATGGATAAACTGATGAAGGGTAGAACAGTATTTGTAATAGCTCATAGACTTTCAACTATAAGAAATTCTGATGTAATAATGGTTCTGGAACAAGGAAGAATAATTGAAAGAGGAAACCATGACGAGCTTCTGCAGCAGAAAGGAACTTATTATCAGCTCTATACTGGAGGATTTGAACTGGAATAAACTAGAGAAGAAAGGATATATCTGTGAAAAATAATTTAAAGAGAAAAATAGTAAATATTTTAAAATATATTTTTATAGTTTTCTTTATACCATTTATTTTAGTGCAGTTTTTAATCTTGTCTGGAGGAAAGGATGAATCAGACAGACAGGTAGATTATATTATAATTTTAGGCGGGAGGGTTTACGGCGAAAAACCTTCCCGTTCCTTAAATGAGAGAATAATAACTGCTGCTAAATACTTGAAAGAACATAAAGATATAAAGGTAATAGCTTCAGGAGGCACAGGAAAAGGAGAGAAAATATCTGAAGCAGAAGCTATAAAAAGAGAACTTATAAAAAATGGAATTGATGAAACTAGAATTATAAAGGAAGATAAATCTAAAAGTACTATAGAAAATTTAAAATTCAGCCTTGAAAAAATAAATGAAAACAGGGTTGCTAACAATAAAAATATTAATGAAAAAGCTAAAGTACTTATTGTTACGAATGGATATCATCTTTACAGATCAAAGAAAACGGCTGAACTGTTTGGATATGAAGCTTATGGTCTTCCTGCAAAGACTCCGCTTATTTCAATACCAAAATCGTATTTGAGGGAATTTCTATCAATAATTAAATTTAATTTTGAAAAAAATAATATAAATTAATCTCGAAAATATGGTATAATATGACAAAATAAAATAAAAAAGGGAAGTTGAAGAAAAAATGAAAAAACTGATGATCATAGCATTACTTGCTATCGGAGCACAGACATTCAGCTGTAATTTCGTACAAAATTCTGATGTTTTAGTCGATAGGGTAATTAAGAAAATCCAGATTGAAAAAAAATCTGATGAAATCTTTTGTGATAGTGATGACTTAAAAATGGCATACTATATTATAGATGGAGAAGATTACAACTTAAATGTAGGAGTTGCCATAAATATTGATGAAACTACCACTAATAATCAATTTAAATATAAGTTTTATGAGAAACTTGAAGAATATAAAAAGTTTATCCAAACTCTTGATAGAAAAAATCTTGGAAATTTACCTCTTCCCGATAAGGAAGTTGTTAGATTTTATGCCAAAATAGCAAATACAGATAAATTTTTTATAATAGGAAAATATGAATATGACAGAAAAAAGGATACTTACACTCTATATGCAAATACTAACGGAAAAGAGCTTTTTGAAAATATAGGCCTGTTTTCCGGAATGAATGTAAAGTATACAGATGAAGTTGTCTATTAAAAATAAATAACACGACAAAATATACACTCGGGACTGCTTTTATGTAAGCACCCCCTTTTTGTTGTTATTATAGAAAATTTATCATTTATTATAAATTCAGTTGAATAACATGCTGGAAGGAGGAACTATGCTGATTGGAAATAATGAAACAACAAAACTCATAGATAATTATGCAATAAATGATTTAGGAATTCCAAGTATTGTACTCATGGAAAATGCTTCCATTTCATTTATGAAACATATTGATATGAGCGTAAAAAATTACCTTGTTATATGCGGTAAAGGGAATAATGGAGGAGACGGGTATGCAATTGCCAGACATCTCCATTCAGCTGGAAAAAATGTAAATATATTCAGTTTGGGTAATGAAAATTTATCAAAGGATTGCCAAGTAAACTATGATATATGTAAAAATCTCAATATGAAAATATTTTCCGATATAAAAAAACTGGATAGCCTTCTTCTGGAATGTGATGCTATAATTGAAGGAATATTTGGAACAGGTCTAAATTCAAATATAGAAGGGATATATAAAACTGTAATTGAAAAGATAAATGATTATTCTCATAATAGAACTATCTATTCGATAGATATTCCTTCAGGAATTGATGGAAATAGCGGTGAAGTTTTAGGAACAGCTGTAAAAGCAGATAAAACAGTGTCTTTTGTCACTTATAAAAAAGCTTTCCTGAATATTGCCAATAAGGAGTTTTTTGGAGAAATTTTTATTGAAGATATAGGATTTAATACAAAAAATGTATATAATTTAGTTAATGAATATTATCTGACTGAAGAGTTAATTAAAGAAAAAATTATCAGTCGAAAAGAGGAGGCACATAAGGGTGATTTTGGAAAAGTCTTAATATTTGCCGGAAGCCGTGAATTTTCAGGAGCAGCTGCAATTGTTTCAGAAGCATGTGTGAGGGCAGGAGCAGGACTGGTTACTTTAATGACTTATGACAATACTTTTTCAGGAAATATTTCTTCCTCACCTGAATCAATGATACTGGAAATAGAAAATAAAAATATAGAAAACAGTTTCAAAAAAATAGAGGATATGGCTATAAATTCAGATGTAATTACAATAGGACCAGGAATAGGAAAATCTGAAAATTCTTTGCAAATTATGAAAAAACTGTTACAATATAAGAAAAATACAAAAGGGAAGACGATTAAACTTGTAATAGATGCTGATGGATTGAATTTACTTTCTGAAAATCCTGAATTATTTAAAGAAATTGAAAATCGTGCAGTGCTTACCCCACATACTATGGAATTTTCAAGATTAAGTGGTTTTTCACTTGAAGAAATCTCAGAAGATAAAAGAAAAAGTTTCAATAAATGCAAAAAATTTGCGACTGAGCATGGAGTTGTACTTCTTTTAAAGGGAAAAAATACATTAATAACAGATGGAATAAATGTATATATTAACAGCACCGGTAACTCTCATATGGCAAACGGCGGAATGGGAGATGGCCTTACAGGAATTATTTCTTCACTTGCAGGTCAGCATTATTCATTGCTGGAAAGTGCTAAAATCGGGGCTTTTTTACATGGATATATAGGTGATGCCCTTTTAGAAGAGCAATATATAATAAATATTTCACATATAGTTGAAAATATTCCAAAATATATGAAAAAAATATTCAAAAATAAAATATAACAATTTTAATATAAAAATTAGCAGATGATTAATCTAGGAAGTTGACGGTAAAAATGGAATCAAAAATAAAATTAATTGCAAAAAAATGCGAATACCTAAATGAAATAATTAAATTTAAGGGGTTACATTGCAACTTTCAAAAAAATTCAGAAGAATTGAAAAAGAAGGGAAACATTGTAATTTTAGGAAATTTTGATGGAGTTCACAAAGGTCATATGACAATTTTTAAAAATGCAATAGAAAGAGCAAAGGAAAAGGACTACAACACTGTGGTTTATACTTTTCGTGAATATCCTCAAAAGAAGTCTACCAGAATTACTACGCCTTCAGAAAAAGTAGAACTGATAGATGAAGTAGGAATTGATTACATTTATCTGGAAGAATTTGAAGATGTGAGAAATTATTCTCCTGAGGAATTTATTGAAAAGGTACTTGTAAATACTCTAAATGTTAAAGAAATCTACTGTGGCTTCAATTTTACATTTGGAAAGAATAAGTCTGGAAATATAAAAGTTCTGGATGACATAATTAGAGATAAATATAATAACAGTATTGTCATTAATGTCCAGTCTCCCGTTCTGGACAGTGAAAATGATATAATAAGCAGTACTCGTATTAGGGACTATATTGAAAAGGCTGATTTTGATAAAATTAGTGATCTTTCAGGGCATAATTTTATCATAATGGGAGAAGTTATTCATGGGAAGAAATTAGGAAGAACTTTAGGTTTTCCTACAGCAAATCTGGAATTTGATAATAAAGTGTATCCTGATTTTGGAGTGTATGGAGTGTATGTTCATATAGAAGGAGATGACAAGATTTATCATGGTGTAATGAGTATTGGTGAAAATCCTACAATAGAAGGTCATGGATTAAGTGTAGAAACTCATATTTTTGACTTTAACCGTGATATTTACGGAAAAATAATAATGGTTGAAGTTTTGGAAAAAATAAGTGACCAGATAAAGTTAAATTCCATTGATGAATTAATAGAAAAAATCAATGTTGATGCAATATTATGGAAAAAAAGAATAGAAGAGAAATATCATGATACAAGTAAAAATAGATAATTTTGAAGGCCCTATGGATCTGCTTCTGCATTTAATTGAAAAAAAACAGATGAAAATAATTGAAATAAATATTTCACAAATAATAGATGATTATCTGGAATACATCAATAAACATAAGGAAGAAAATTTAAAAATAAAAATTGAGTTTCTTATAATGGCAACAGATCTCATAGAGATAAAAGCTTACTCAATATTAAATCAGGAAAAGAAATTGGAAAGAATGGAAGATCTTGAAAAAAGAATTATTGAATACAAGATTTTCAAGGAAATTTCTGAATTATTTTCTGAACATGAAAAAGAATATAATATTCCATATAAAAAATCAGGAAGTCAGAATATTCAGGAAGTTTCTTTTGAATATGATATGTCAATGTTAACTCTTGATAACCTGTTGAATAACTTTAAAAATCTGATAAAAAGTGAAGACCGGAAACCAAAAATGGTTTTGAATCTGGAAGAGGAGTATTCTTCTGAAGAAGCATTTTCTGAAATACAGGAAATAATGGAAAATGAAGCTGAAATAGAATTTAACAGTCTTTTAAAAAATAAATTTACAAAATCAAGAATAGTAGTACTATTTTTGTGCGTGCTGGAATTATTTAAAAGTGGAGAAATTGATATTATTCCAATGGAAAATAATTTCTATATAAAAAAAATAAATTAAAATTGGAAAGGTAAAGCTAATGTTTAAATCAAGTTTTATTGTAATGATAATAAATATGATGAGTAGACTGCTCGGTCTAATTCGTGAAATGATAATTGCTAATATGTTTGGAGCAACCGGTTTAACTGATGCATACGTAAGTGCGACCAAGATTCCGAACTTCTTTACCACCCTTTTTGGAGAAGGCTCGATGGGAACGGTTTTCATTCCAATATATAATCGTGGACTTGAAGAAGAGGGAAAAGAGAGGATAAACGAATTTGTTTATTCGGTTCTAAATCTGATTATCACCTTTACATCTACAATGTCAATAATTATTATTGTATTTTCGCGGCAAATTTTAAAAATAACAACCGGATTTGCTGATGCACAGAGATTTGAAACAGCAAATAACCTGTTAAAGATTACAGCATTTTACTTTTTATTTATTGCTTTGTCAGGTGTAGTGTCATCGCTGCTGAATAACTATAAAAAGTTTGCTGTGGCGGCTTCCATGGGAATTGTTTTTAACCTTACAATCATTATTGGTACAATAATTTTAGGAAAAAAAATGGGAATTTATGGACTTGGAATTTCATATTTGCTTTCAGGAGTATTGCAGCTAGCAATTATGCTCCCGGATTTCTTTAAAATAATGAAAACATATAAGTTCACCTTTAATCTTAATGACAAATATGTAATTGAAATGTTTAAGCTTATGATACCAACATTAATAGGTATTTTTGGATATCAGATTAACGAGATTATTGATAACAGATTTGCAACAAAGCTTTCTGCAGGAACTGCAAGTGCTTTAAACTATGCAAGTAGATTATATTTATTACCAATTGGAGTATTTGCAATATCATTATCGGTTGTAATATTTCCGACATTATCTCAGGCGGTAGTAAAAAACGAAAGAAAGAAAGTAAAGAGGGTAGTAGAGCAGGGGTTAAATATGCTTTCATTCCTGATTGTTCCATCAACTGTAATTTTATATGGTTATGCAAGGGAAATTGTTACATTAATTTATAAAAGAGGTAACTTTTCTGATAAGAGTGTGATAGTAACTACTGAAACATTACAATTTTATGCATTGGGATTACTCTTTTTCTCAACGATTCATCTGCTTACAAGAAGCCATTATGTGTATAAGGATCGTACGATTCCGGTAATATCTTCCTTTATTAGTATTGGATGTAATATATTGCTAGATAACCTGTTATATAAACAATATGCTCATAAAGGACTTACTTTTGCAACATCATTTGCTGCATTTGTAAATTTCACTATTTTGTTTATATCCTTGAATAAGAGGCATATTAAGATAAATAATCTAAAATATATCGTTTCATTGATTGTAGCTTCCAGTTTTTCAATGGCTGCATTTCATGTATCAAGATATATTAATATAGCACGATTAGGAAAATTTGGAATTTTAGTCAACGTACTGGTATTTGCAGCTGTATATTTATTTTTATGGGGAATTATATTTGCTATAAAAAGAATGTTACTGCCTAACAAAAAGAAAAAGAAAAAATAGAAATATAAACAGTAAATTTATAGAAACATGATTTAATATAACTTATTCTGAAATTATAAGTTTTAAATCATGTTTTTTATTACAGAATAGAAGAGTAGCAGTATATTCATATATTTTTAACTAATATAAGTTTACTTTACAACTCAAATATAGTTAGTTATAAACTTGTTTTGAATTTATATAGTAAAAAAAATTATAGTTTATTTTTAAAATACTTTTTTGTTTATTTGATAGAGTCCATTCTGGTTTACAAATAAACAAGCTACTCTATAAAATGAAAATAAAAACTGCCAGCTATGCATTTAACTGGCAGGAAATATGTTTTAAAATCATCATTTAAATAATATTTTTAACTGTAATATTCAAAATCAAGTATATCTTTTTTTATATCTTTTATAATATGTTTTAATATTTTTTCAGGTTTTGTCTGTATGAGAAGAAAAATTCTGGCTAAAATTTTTCCTATAAATACTTTTCCTGTCTGATTAATTTCATTTAAAGTATATTTTTTTAAGAAGTTAGTCAAATCATTTTCTTCAAATATAGAATTACTTATTGACACATTTGAAAATCTTTTATCTGAAATAATTCTTTCATAAATAGTAAGTCCTTTACTAACTTTTTTTCCTTCTGATTTTTCAGCAGGAGTAGCCTTTGAAAACTGATCATAGATTTCTGCATAAAGCATATCATTTGGACCTTCAAAAATAGTAAATGGCCTGAAATCGATTGCGACATTGCTCACTGGATGGCCAGCTTCAAAACCTTTGGCTCCTAAAAGTTTCTGTGCTTTTCCGGCAGCATCATAAGTATATTCAGTAGCTAGACTCTTTATAATATTAGCTTCCATTAATTTATCAGAAACTGACTTTTCAGGTGAAACATTATTACATGTGTAATCATACATAATCTGAGATATTCCATACACTGTTTCAATATCAGAGATTTCCTTCTGAACAAACGGAATTTCCTTTCTTGCATATTTACCTATATTTTTAACAATATATTCCATAACTCCATGAGTCATTCCTACAAGCTGAAGACGGCTTCTTATAAAAATATTCTGAAATTCCCTTAGGCTGTTTGCTTTGCTTTCTGAGAGCTTCATAACATATTTTGAAGGAATATCTGCATCAATGTGATTGATGGCATATCTGACAGCTTTAAGCCCCTCAGAATTTAATACATCATAAGTTATATATTCCCTAGGAACAAAAATAAGGCTTATAACTTTTGAAAGATTTCCATCTTTTCTTTCCTTGGCGGCAATTAACAGAAAATCACTCTGGGAATTTCCTTGCCAGTATTTATCAGCTTTTACGTGAATAGTATTTTCATCTATATATTCGTAATAAGATTGCATTTCCTTAGCAATGGCTGATCCTGAAGTTTCAGGCTCTGTTATGGCAAGACCTCCACCTTCTCCATTAAATATAAGCTCAAGCCCTTTTTCTATCTGTTCTGGAGTTCCATATTCAGTCAGTGGCTGTAGTACAAGTGCCCCTTCAATACCTGTACGTAGTGTGACAGGAACCCCATAATTTCCTGCAATTCTCAAAACTTCCTGGATTTCAAACTGACTTTCCTTACGTCCGCCTAACTTTTTAGATAAAAAAGGGAGTAGAAGTCCACATTTTTTTATATTAAGCCATTTATTTTCTGAAAGATAGTTCATCAGATTTATTTTTTCGATATTTCCATCAGAAAAGACTTCATTAAATGCCTTTTTTATATTAGATAAAAACTCTTCAGTATTCATTTTTAACAAGTTTTCATTTATAAATTTATTCATTGAATCCTCCTATAATATAGTATATATTTGTATATAGTAATTATATAACATGTGTCATTATAGCACAAATCTCAAATTTTGACAATTTTTCATGCAAATTATATAGGAGCATAAGAAGAAAAAAAGACCTAGGCTATAAAGCCTAAGTCTAAAAGGAGTTTATGAAGAAAAAAGTATATTGCTTTTGGTCATGATTAGTGTAGCATTTTACAGTTAGTTTCCAGTTTGGAAAATATTTGTTTTACATTTGGGGAAAAGTAGTATTTTATGGTATTTTTATAGAGGGTTTAACATCAGAGAGTAAGTAATTTAAACTTCTTATTTTTTAAATTATATACATAACATACATTATCGGACTTATAAAAATGAAAAAAATTAGACATATAAAATGTAACTAATTTATTACAAATTATATGTCTACTTCTTTTTACTATATCTATAATGAATATTTTTCTCCTTCAGAAAATCTAAATTATTTATTGAAAATGCTGTCTGTATAAATCTATAATTTTTTATATTCCTGTAATCAGAAACCACAATAAAATAATTCATATTTTCTATCTGTTTCTGATAATAATGTTCCTTGCGTGACTTTGATTGTTTTGTAACATGATCAGGATCCTCCAGAACCTCCTCAATTATTTCCAGTGTTATTTCAGGATGTTTAGCTTCAATGTGATTATAAAACTGTTCTTTTTCAAGTATTATTTTCTGATGGAGCCTTCCTTCGAATTCATATGTTTCAATTCGTTTTCCAGTTTTTGTATATCTTATTTTTTCTTTCAAATTTTCTCTCTCCATTTTTAATTCTTTTATTTACTTGTGTCATATCCTTTTTAAAGTCCGATAATTTAATTTTAAATTATATCTTTTTGTTTGCACCTGGTAAATTAATCTTATATTTAATAATGAGCAATCTTATGCATAAACTTGCTGTAAATAGTAAAATTGTTGTTGAAATCTTCATAAAATGAAGATCTTTTATCATTATATGATATAGCATTCCTGTTCCAAAAGCCAATACAGCATATATATCTTCCCTAAGCACTGCTGGAACTTCACTTACCAGCATATCTCTTATCACTCCCCCACCGGCTCCGGTCAATGTTGCCAGAATTGCAGTAGTTATAAGATTCTGATTCAATCCTATTCCTTTTTCTGCTCCTATTATTGCAAAGGCAGAAAGTCCAAGTGAATCAAAGATAAGATTGGCTACATATATAATTCTGTATCTTCGTCCATTTTTTCTTTTGGATTTTTTAATTGATCTTCTGAACTTTTTCATAAATACGTATAATATAGCAGTTGTAATAATTGATATATACAATCCTTCCGGATTGATAAGGGTTGCTGGAACTTCATTTAACAGTATATCTCTTATAATTCCTCCGCCACATGCAGTCATTGTTGCAAGAAGTGTCATTCCAAAAATATCCAGCTTATATTTTATTCCCTTTAAAGCTCCTGATGCAGCAAAAGCTATAGTTCCAAGATAGTTACATATAATTAAAAAAACTTCAAATTCTGAATACATTTTCCCTCTCTTTTCATAGTTTATATAATTCCTGAATTAATTCCTGCGGAAGTTTTCTCCGTAATTTCCATAAAATGGTCATAGGCTTGTCCCCAAAACTTCTGTAATAATCAGCCTGTCCCAAATATATAAAAGGATTAGTCTTATTTCCATTCATAAATGCATATTTTCTTGCAAATATATGAACTTTCATATTTTTTTCCCTATGCTTTATAAACATCTGCCCAACGCTGGATGAATGGTAAGTCTTAGGCTGACTTATCCATTGTATTATTTCATCTGAATGCAGAGAATTGTCATATTTTAAGTTTTCCTGCATAATATGGGATTTATCATTTGTAATAAAAAGACATATATCCTTTTCAGTATTTGCATAACCTGCACGCCATGTCCCTTTTGGAACTTTGGAATCAAGAAGAATCTGCAGATCAATACGTTTATATTCCTTATGAGTTATTAATACATTATCATTAAACTCTTCAATATCATTTTTCCTGAATTCATTTAGTCCAAGGTTTATTAAATCATTTAACCTTTTCTCAAAATTCTTATCTTCTTCGTAAAAAATATCTTCATATTTTTTTGAAATTTTATATCCATATAAATCAGCTTCAAGAATTTCATCTTCAATAAGTTCATTAAAAATTCTTTCCGGTAAATAAAAATTTTTAAATTTATCTTTTATTGAAAAATACTTTTTGTATTCGGATAATAAAATTTCAGAATTTATATATTTATTTCTTAAATTTTGGCCTTCATATTTCGATTTTAAGAAGAATTTTACAGTTAAGTAGGTAAATGGTTCGCACAATCTTATTTTCTTCTCCATATAAGCCAATAAATCTGTTTTAGGATTTTTCATCCGATAATATTTTATAAAGTTGTCATTTTCAAACTGAACTTGTGCTTCATAAAAGGATCCCACCTTAGTCACCAGTTCTACAAATAATTCTATGTTAGAATCAAAATCTGAAATCTCTAAAAATTCTTCAGGTGACTTTCCAATATCATTTTTAAATTCATTGTACATTTCCTTTAAGATATTTCTCGAATTAAAATTTATTTTCTCTATTTTATCAATAATTCTTTCCTGACATATTCTGTCAAGTTCAATATATGATGCACCTGGAATATTTGAAAACTGATTTTTAATCTGCTCTATTATTTTTTCCTTTTTTTCATAAAGAAAACTTTTATTATGAATTTCATCTGAAAATACCTTTGTTATAAGATAATCCTTCTTATGATTTCCAATAAAATCAATAATCGTGACAAAATCTTTTCCTGCTGATTTTCTAAGCCCTCTTCCAATCTGCTGTATAAATACTGTTGAAGATAGGGTTGGCCGTAAAAACAGCAATAAATTTATATCTGGAATATCAATTCCTTCATTTAAAATATCAACTACACACAATATCTCTATTTCTTTATTTCTGAAACTTTCTAAAATTTTAGACCGTTCGGTCAAATTTGTTTTAGATGTTAATAATTCTGATTTATAATCTTTTCTCAAAAATTCATTTTTCATATATAATGCGTGTTTTATATTCTGACAGAAGGCTATTCCACTCATATATTTTCCATCATATCCAAATTTTTTCATTTTTTCGACTATATAGTCAGTTCTTATGGAAACAGACAAATCTTTTGAAAGTTTTTCTTCATCATATTTTCCATTTCTATATGGGATTTTCTCATAATCTACCGTTATATCGTTTACTCCAAAATAATGGAAGGGAACTATCAAATCCTTTTCCATGGCTTTTCTCATTCCCATTTCCCCCACAAGATTGTAATCACATAATGCAAGAATATCTTTTCCATCCATTCTTTCAGGCGTTGCTGTTAGTCCCAGTAGAAAATCTGATTTAAAATAATGTATTATTTTTTCATAACTTGAAGCACTTGCATGATGAAATTCATCAACAATAATATAGTTAAATTTATCTGAGGTAAAATCTTTATAACAATTTCTGAGGGACTGGATTGATGCGAAAATCATATTATGCCCTACTTCTTTATTTCCGCTGAAAATCCTTCCAAAATTTTCTTTCTCTATATGTAATATATCAGAAAAAACTCTTATGGCATTATCCAGAAGTTCTTCCCTATGTGCGATAAATAGGAAACTTGAATTTTTTCTGTTCTTAAAGAATTCTTTTACATCCATTGCTGCAAGATATGTCTTCCCTGTTCCTGTAGCTGCCACAACAAGTCCTCTGTTATTCCCAGATTCCCTTGTGTTTTTTAATTTTTCCAGAATTTCTATCTGCATACTGTTAGGAATAAACTTTTTCTTTTCTGTCTGTATTTTTCTATAATCAAAAGTATTCTGAGGTCTATTTTTTTCCCTATACTCTTCGTATTTTCCAACAAAATCCTCTGTCAATTCTATAGCTTCATTACTGTTCCATAGTTTCTGAAACTGATTAAAAGACTGATTATAAATATCAAAGAAGTCATTATCTGTAAGCTTTACATTCCATTCTTCCGCTGAATATAAAGCACTCTGGCTTATATTTGAAGAACCGATTATACATTTATGATATTTTTCCTTCTCAAATAAGTAAGCTTTTGTATGAAAACTTTCATTGGAATTATTATATATCTTTACTTTTATATTTTTATACGAAAGCAGTTTACGTAATGCTTTCGGATCAGTTATGTTCAAATACACTGAAGTTATGATTTCTCCTTGAATTCCCAAAGCTTCCAGTTCATCAAGAGTGCTTATAAGCAGCTGAATGCCTGAATATTTTATAAAACTTACTATAAAATAAAACTTTTTACAAGTCATCAGTTCATTTTTCAAATGTACAAAAAAATTCATAAATTTGGCTTTTTCATTGATTATCAGTTCATTAAGTCTTCCATTAAATGATACTGTTTCATCTATTCTGAGAGGAACTTCAAATTTTCTTCCTGTATTTTCTTCAACGTAGGAAAGTGCCTCCTGATAGGCATTTTCATTTATAAAACTAGAAATATTTTTTGAAAAATATTCTAAAATTTCAAACTTTAATGTTTCAGGATAATTTTCTGCATTGATAACAATTCCATTTTTATTACTTTTTTCATTTAAAATTCCCATTTAACTTACTCCAAATTTATGAATTTAATTATAAAATTTTCCAATTTCTAGTCTTTTTTTAAAAACTCTTCAACTCTAGGCTTTCCAAAAGGATTTTTAGTCATTTTATAAAATACCCTGAAGGTAATCAGTACATCATAAAGACTTTCATGGAGCTGATCTTCATTCATTGGCACATTATAAAACTTAGCACATTCCATCAGTTTAGGCCATTTATATGTTCCATAATTGGGATTTATCCCTGCTTTGACAATATCTATGTTTTCCATCATTGTATCAAACTGATTTTTCAATGGAAAAGGAATAAAACTACGGTCAAATTTTATGTTATGGGCTACAAAATGATTTGTATCCTGACAATATAGGAAAAACGAGTCTATATCCTCCTTAAATGTTAAAGGATAATTTGTTCCCTGTCTTCTTGAGCTTATAACCTCATCTGTTAGACCATGGACATTTACTGCTCCAAAATCAATTGGTTCCCCTTCATTTCTAAAATAAAACCTGTTGTATTCTGATACTTTAGTCCATTCATTTTTTTCAAAATTATAATTTACTTTTATTGCTGAAATGGATAAAACGGAACTTCCAATTTTTCCATTTGTCTCCACATCAAAAAATATTATATTTCTGTCCATTAAAACCTCTTTTCCCAAAATTTAACTTATGAAGCTGAATTTAATCATTTAATTTCAATACTGAAAGGAATGCCTCCTGAGGTATCTCAACATTACCAATAGCCTTCATACGTTTTTTCCCCTCTTTCTGCTTTTCAAGCAGTTTCTTCTTACGTGTTATATCCCCACCATAACATTTTGCAAGTACATTTTTTCTAAGTGCTTTTATTGTTTCCCTTGCTATTATCTTAGTTCCAAGTGCCGCCTGTAAAGGTATTTCAAACTGCTGTCTTGGAATAACTTCCTTTAACTTTTCAACGATTGAACGTCCTCTGTAGTAGGCATTATCCTTATGAGCTATAAATGAAAATGCATCTACAGGATTTCCACTTACAAGAATGTCTACTTTTACAAGATCAGATTCCTTATATCCTATCATTTCATATTCAAATGAAGCATATCCCTTTGTTCTGGATTTCAGCTTATCGTAGAAGTCAATTACAATTTCAGCCAATGGTAAATCATAGCTTATCATTGTACGTGTATCATCAAGATAACTCATATTAAGGAATATTCCTCTCTTTTCCTGACAAAGTTCCATTACATTTCCTACATAATCTTTTGGAACAATAATAGTTCCCTTTATATAAGGTTCTTCTATATACTTTTTACCTGCAGGAAATTCAGCAGGGTTATCTATAACTATCATTTCTCCTACTTCAGGTGTCACATGATACTTAACTGAAGGTGCTGTCGATATAAGGTCAATGTTAAATTCCCTTCTCAGTCTTTCAACTATTATTTCCATATGAAGTAGTCCTAAGAAACCACATCTGAATCCAAATCCTAAAGCAAGTGATGTTTCCGGAACATAAGTCAGTGAAGCATCATTAAGCTGCAATTTTTCCAACGCTTCCCTCAAATCCTCATAATCATCGGTAGATATTGGATAAACTCCGGCAAATACCATGCTTAGTGCAGGTCTGTATCCTGCAAGTGGTAAATTTGTAGGATTTTTTACATGCGTAATTGTATCCCCAACCTGTGTATCCTTTATTGACTTTATTCCTGTAATAATATAACCTACTGACCCTACTGTCAGTTCCTTTACTTCCTTCATTTTAGGTGAGAAAATTCCAACTTCAAGTATGTCAAATTCCTTGTCTGTTGACATAATCTTTATTCTGTCACCTTTAGCCAGTTTTCCTTCCACTATTCTTATGTAAGTAATTACTCCCCTGAAATCATCATAATGCGAATCAAATATAAGAGCTTTTAGCGGAGCATCTGCATCTCCTTTAGGCTCTGGAATATATTCAACTATAGCTTCAAGAAGATCTTCAATACCTATTCCAGTTTTTCCTGATACAAGTACTGCATTATCTGAAGGTAATCCGATAACATCTTCAATTTCCAGTTTTACTCTGTCAGGATCTGCTGACGGTAAATCTATTTTATTTATAACTGGTAATATTTCCAGATCATTTTCAAGTGCAAGATATACATTTGCCAATGTCTGTGCTTCAATACCCTGAGCCGCATCCACAACCAGAAGTGCTCCGTCACATGCGGCAAGCGATCTTGAAACTTCATAAATAAAGTCTACGTGACCTGGTGTATCTATAAGGTTTAATTCATATGTTTCCCCATTTTTGGCATTATAGTTAAGGGTTACTGCCTGGGCCTTAATTGTTATTCCTTTTTCCCTTTCAAGATCCATACTGTCAAGTACCTGATCCACCATTTCCCTCTGAGTGACAGTTCCTGTTATTTCCAGCAATCTGTCTGCAATAGTTGATTTCCCATGATCTATATGGGCAATTATAGAAAAATTACGTTTATTTTTTTGATTTGACATTTTATACTGTTTCCTTCCATATATCAATTCTATTTTTTTATTTCCTTTTATTATATAATAAATTTGCTTTTTTTCCTAGTGTTTATAAGAAAATATTTACTAAATTTATACAAAAAATTTCTTTTTAATAAAAAAAATTTGTTTTCTCTTTAATTTTTCTTACATTTGTATAATTAATTGTTGTAATTTTTTCAAAAATACATTATAATAAATAGAAAAAATTTGAGAGGAGAATATTTAATGTTTAAAGAATTTAAAGATTTTATTTCTAAAGGAAATGTAATGGATCTTGCTGTTGGGGTTATTATAGGGGCCGCTTTCGGTAAAATAGTAACTTCACTTGTTGACGATATGATAATGCCTATTTTGGGAATTATATTAGGAAAAATTAATTTCAGTAATTTAAAAATTGTTATTACACCTGCTTCAGGTGATACTCCTGAAGCTGCTATATTATATGGTAGTTTTATTCAAAATATAGTAAATTTTTTGATAATGGCTTTTGTTATTTTCTTAATGGTAAAATTAGTTAATAAACTAAAAAAACCTGCAAAAGAAGAAGAAGCACCTGCTGTAGAAGTTCCTACAAAAGAAGAAACTTTACTTGCTGAAATAAGAGATATCTTAAAAAATAAGTAGTACTTAAATATAATAAAAAAGAGATATATTGACTGTTAAATTAGTTTATATATCTCTTTTTATTTTTAGTAATAACTTAATTATTCAAACTCTATCCCCTGATCCATTGCGGCAAAAATACAACCACAGTAACACTGTCTGTAAACATCGTATTCCTTACACATTTCAATAGAACGGCTATATCCGTTGTTTTTCTTAAAATCTGAAGGCAGATATTTTACATCAAATATTTCCTGTATTTCAAGACCAAGCGTATTAATCAGCTGGCTATTTTTCTTAGGACTCAGTGTAAGTGCACTTCCAAAATAATCATAACCTAAATCCTGAGCCTTCTTTGCAACAATATCAAGCCGCATCTGAAAACATGAAGTACATCTGGCACCGCCTTCTTTTTCCTCTTCCAGTCCCTTTACCTTCTGAAAAAAACTCGCAGGATTATACTCATCTTCGATAAAACCTACATTATTTCCTGTTTTCTCATTAAAGTTATCGATAAATTCCTTCTGTACAAGAGCTCTTTTCTCATATTCAGCTTTAGGATGAATATTGGAATTGGCAAAAAGTACAGTGACATCGGCATATTCTGAAAGAAATTCAAGAGTATATGTACTGCATGGCGCACAACAGCTATGAATAAGTATTTTGGGCCTTACTTCGCTTTTTTTCCAGTCATCAACTAGTTTAGTCAATATTGTATGATAATTTATTTTCTGGTTTGGATTCATTCTTTCTAGAATTTCTTTTGCATCTTTTATATTTTTTTCTATCAAATCTATATCATTCCTTAAAATTTATCTGTTATTATATGCTTCCAATGCTTTTTTTAGAACCTTCATCCCATTTTCTATTTCAGTCAGGTTGTGAGTACAGAAAGAGAATCTTGCCTCTTTAGTTCCCTTTCCTTTCTGAGAATAGAATCCCGGTCCTGTTGCAAAAGACAATGTCTGATTTTTATATCTGAATTCTGTCAGCAGCCACTTGATAAAGTTTTCTATATTGTCAACTGGAAGTTCTGCAACAATATAAAAGGCACTGCTAGGTTTAAACGAAACAATTCCAGGTATTTCCTTCAGGTGATTGTACATAAGATCCCTTCTTACCTTGTATTCAAGTCTAACATTGTCTATGTAAGTATCCAGTGTATTAATCAGGTTTGAACTTGCAATCTGTTCTATAGTTGAAACTGATAGTCTTGCCTGACAAAGTTTCAATGCCTGAGCAATAAATTCCTTATTTTTTGAAGCCAGAACACCAATTCTAGCTCCACATGCACTATAGTGTTTAGAAATACTGTCTATCAGTATAGTTCTGTCACTTATTTCAGGTATAGTCATAAATGATTTGTACTCAATTTCTTCATCATATATAAACTGTCTATATACCTCATCTGAAATAATACAAAGATCATGCTTTATTGCGATTTCCTTAATAATTTCCACTTCTTTGGCAGTAAAAACAATTCCTGTCGGATTACTTGGATTTGAAAACATTATTGCCTTTGTACGTGGAGTTATAAGTTTTTCAATTTCTTCTTTTTCCGGCAAATGATAATGGTTTTCAATTGAAGTTTCAATCGGAACTAAAACTGCTTCTGCTGTCTTTAAAAAACTTTCATAGTTTGTATAATATGGTTCAGGAATTAATATTTCATCTCCTGGATTACAAATAGTCTGTAATGTTATTTGTATAGCTTCACTTCCACCATGTGTAATAAGCATTTCATCTGGAGTTATATCAATTTCACTCTTTTCATAAGATTTTGA
Source organism: Leptotrichia sp. oral taxon 215 str. W9775 (assembly GCF_000469505.1). Lineage (NCBI taxonomy): Bacteria > Fusobacteriati > Fusobacteriota > Fusobacteriia > Fusobacteriales > Leptotrichiaceae > Leptotrichia > Leptotrichia sp. oral taxon 215. Next base: position 53,096 of record NZ_KI272860.1, read on the forward strand.
AAAAGATTCCCTTAATTCCAGTAATCCAGCTGAATTGGCATATTTTACAATTTTTTCCTTAAAATTATTCAATCCTTCAAAAAATGTATCTGGAGTTTTTACATCCGGCTGCCCAATATGAAGCTCATATACTGTTACTCCCTCTTTTTTTGCTTTGTCTATAAGCGGAACCAGTTTTCTTATTGGTGAATACTGCATTCCTAAAATTCTATTTGAAAATTTCATAACTGTTTAATAACTCAATATTTAGTTTTATTCCCCTTTATTAAGTTATTGTTCTCCTTTCATAGTATTTATTTTTTATTGTATTTTTCATTTAATGCCTTTAATATAGCGTATGTTTCAACATCCATTACTCCATCATATTTTGATGGTCTGAAATGGTGCTGGAAAGCTCTGACAACATTTTTAGCCTGTTTATCCCATTGATTAGTTATTTCTATTGAATAACCAAATTTTTTAAGTTCTTTTTGCATCTCTGAAACAGGTATATTACCTAATCCGGAAGAATACTGATTTTCATAAGATCTTTTTGTAGCTTCCTCATACCACATTCCTATATTATACTTTGTGTATAGCTCCTTCCATGGAAATAATGGTCCCGGGTCAGATTTTCTCTGAGGTGCTATGTCAGAATGCCCTATTATATTTGTAGCTGGAATATCATACTTTTCAGCAAGATATTTTACAAGAACAGCTACATTTTTTATCTGAAAGCTTTTATATGGAACAAATTGTCCTGAAACATCTCCGTCATTGACTATTTCTATTCCAAGTGAGCTGTCATTCAAGTTTTTTGAATTTTTCCATTCACTGTCACCTGCATGCCATGCCCTTTTTCCTTCAGGAACTAGTGCAAAAACCGGATCATCTTTATCATCTGACACAAGAAAATGTGCACTTACCTGATTTTTTGTCAGTGCTGCCAGTGATTTCTCCCTGTTTAACGCTGTATAATGTAAAATTATAAATCTTTCCCTGTAATTCTGACCGACAGAATCATATTCTGAATCAAGTACTATACTTCCTGCAGAATTACTTACTGTTCTTTTTTCACGAACTTTCTCAGATCCATTTGAATTATCTGTATTAGTTGTTTCCTTATCAGATTTTGGTTTTAAAATTTTTCCGAGTAAATTATATGAATAAGTATTATTTACTGTAAAAGACATTAATGTTACCATTAATAACATCTTAATCAGTTTTCTTTTCATTTTTTCCCTCCATTTTTACTTCTTTTGTTTCATTTGCTTTAAACAGCAAAACATACATTATTGCTATAAGCCCCATAACTATTCTGACTGATGATGAAAGAGTATTATCAAAATCAACCCATATCAAGAATGCAATGAAAATATTTAGAAATGCAACCAAACGTATTAACCAGTTTACAGGCTTATAAACATAACCAAACAGCAAAAATCCACAAAATAGCATTAATACCCTTCCGCTTCCAAAAAGATAAATTAATGTTGTACTGCTATTTAAAAGATCATTTACATAAGGGGAACTATTTAGGAGTATTCTCCCTATACCAGTAGCTGCAATTCCTGCCAGAAAAATTCCTTCAATCAGATATTTTTCCCATTGCTGTATGTTTTTTACTGAGTTTACAAAATAAAAAATTACAATCCAGAATATAATTTCACATAAAAACAGAAAGCCTGTAATAAAAAAGACCTTTCTGTTTACATAATCATTGAAAATAACACTATAAAATAACATATTGGCAATTAAATACAGAGTAATTGGAAATATAGCCAATATTTTTTTATTAATATTCATATACACCTCTAGTTAACATAATCTAAAAATTTATTTATCCATTTTATGTAAATAGGACTGTTCTGCTGAAGTTCTTCCATGTAACTGTTATAGTTTTCTTCATCATTATACACGTTATATATAATAGGTGTCAACAGTTTTAATGTAGGTGTTTTAAAGATTTCCTTGTATATCATATCGTAAATTAGAGGCTTTTGACCTTTCAATAACTGACTGTTGTATTTTTTCAGTTCATAAAGAAGTACAATTAAGTTTATTTTTTTCAGATCATTTTTCTGGTCATTTAATACAACCTTTATCTGATCAATAAACAATTTCTTATATCTCCATGCCTGAAATTCTTTGTTTCTTTCATCTGTCATAAGGAATTTTAGCTTCTGACTAAATAAAATCAGATTATCATAATCATTCTCATATTTTATATGATTTTTATTCAAGCATTTAAAAAACTCATTAAATTTATCAAACATGTCATTCTGCACCTGGTACAGTTCATCCTGTTCGTAAATTTTGTTAACTAGTCTTACTTTTGCTTCATTTACATAGTCATAAAGATATATTTCAATATCGTATTTTTCATAGCTGTTAGGCACCTTCATTATATTTCCTGATAAAACATAGTCTAATTTTGGATTCTGTTTTTTTATAAGATTTATGTAATCTACGCTATATTTTTTTCTGGATACGAAAATTTTATCCTTGTTATGATAAATTGCCACCTGATAATTTAAATTAGTTTTATAATGTAATGTTTCATTTAACTGTAATGGCAATGAAACTGCAAGATTTTCTGCAAAATCAGACTGTTCTCCCAATGCTGTAAAAGACAGTACAAGCAGATTTGGTTTACCTCTTTCACTATTATTCAATAACCAGTTAGGTTCGTTGAAATTATAATACCATAATGGATAGTTTGTAGAGAAGAAACTGCTTCCCCCTTCTTTCTGGCCATTCTGTTCAGCTTCCGAACGTATTCTTAAAAACTCATCTTCATAGGCTATAAACTTATCAAAAAATTCAGGCCATGAATATTTTGAAGTAAACTTACATAATTCAAGTCCTTTTTTATAGTCCTTTTTTACTTTATAGTATTCTAAAATATTTAAAGTTGTGTAAGCACCATGCTTTTCAGGAATATAAAACGGAAATACATATTGCTCAAGTTCTTCAAATAAACGATTCATACTGTAAATTCCTGATGCCACTGCCATTGTTTCTGCATTGTAGCTTGATTCACGCAAAGCATCTCTTAAATATATGTTACCGTTATCCTTATCCCCTCTTTTAAAATAATCAGTTGCCAGAGTAAGTTTTGCCCTCCATGAGCCTCTTTCAGAAGAAAATTTTTCAAGCTGTTTTAAATACTCCTTTGTTCCTTTTCTTCTTATAAGTTTAAAATAATTTCTGAAGGCTGCAACAGAATTTGGGTTAAGCTTCAATGCCCTAAGATATATTGATTCCGCTTCCCATGTCCTATCTGCTCCTTCCAGTGCAGTTGCATAGTTCACATATATAGACTCAGTCGCAGTTTCTGAAGAAAGATATTTTTTATACATTTCAATAGCACGGTCATATGCACCTGTTTTTATATAATATGTTCCTAGAATATTTGCTTTTCTCTCCTTATCTTTATCCATTGAATATATTCTGAGGCAGGCTTCCTGCACCTCAGCATAAGCTCCCTTTGAAAAGGCATCCAAAACAATTGGATATAAAGCTTCTACATTATCCCAATTTTTTCTTATATCCGGATTCAGCTTTTTCTCTACCCATTTCTTTTTTTCTACTATATGTTCTTTACCAAATTCGTCATAGTAGGATATTTTTTCCTCTTCTTCCGGTTCTACCTCAGGAAGAGAATCTTCTACTACATTTTCTATAATGTCTTCATTATTTTTATTATTATCTTCCGTTGATTTAAATATATCGAAAATCTTCATGTATCCTCCTAAAATTATAACGACTCTTTAATTAAATTATACTTATATAATAACAATTTTCATTGTTTTTTTCAAATAAAAATTCCTTTTTGACAATAAATCTGACTATTTTTTTCTTAAATCCATATATTCTACATTTAAATACACAACTGTTGTCAGCAAAATAAAAAATATACTCAATATGCTGTTTAATATTGATGCTACAATGATTATCAAAAATTTGTATTTTGAAAATAGTGTTGCAAAACCTAAAATACCAAAAGGAAGGTTAAGCAATATATTTAGAATTACCAGTAATGCTACCGGAAGTATAATTCTCAGCCTATTTTTTTTACACAGATGAAAGTTATAAACGAGAGCTTCGTACATTCCTATTCTTCTTAAAAAATACATCTGGACAAAATATAGCATTTGTAAAATAAAAATTATAGCAGATATAGCAATTGTAATATATATAAAAATATTAATAGATGATATACCTTTCATATTGCTTAAAGAGAGTTTTTCAATTCCTGAAAAAGAAAAATAAATTACAAAAATTGCAGCCCACAATACTGTCAATAATACAGAGAAAACCATTAATAATGCAAGTACTGTACAAATTAGCATAAAAAATTTCATGACTGTTTCCTGTATAAATTTTCCCTTATCTTCTTCTATAATTGCCCCTGCTTTTCTTAAAATAATTAAAGAAACAAGAATTGAAACAGCCGATAATACTATACTGGCATTTACAGAATACCAGTAGTTTTTAACTTCTGTAAAATCAAATGCTCCTGTTATTTCCAGAAACTTCAGAAATCCCTGATATTTTTCAGCAATAATTTTCATTGACATATTAATTAAAATAAAAATTATTATAGGCATCTTATTCTGCTTAAATATTTTTTTCAATACATCAAAAGAGATATTATAGTAATCTTCCATTTTTAAGTACTTTTCTTCCAACCGTTGTTTTATCTCATTCATATTTATTCCTCTTTCAAACAGTTTTATATTTATTATATCATATTTTTTTCATTATAGAAATATTAATTGAAAAATTTCAAATGAAATTATAATTTTTATTTGTTATAATTGAAAATATAGAAAGGAGGCAGAAACTCATGAAAAAACTTATTATCGTATTGTTTTCAATTATAGCAATAAGTGCTGCAGCTGCCATAAATCCAAATACAAGACCAAAATCATCAGGAAATTATTATTCTGAACAACATAGAATACTGGATAGCAGAAATTACTACACATCTGAAAATACTACCAACTCCAATGGAATTGTTGTAAGTCTGGAAAGTAACTCTCCTATTACAGGATCACTGGTTGAGTATAATTATAATTATGGAATACAATCCATAAAAAATTACAGAAATGGTGTACTTGACGGAAAAGTATATTACTTTAATGGTGACGGAGGTGTATCAAAGGTTTCAGAATACAGAAATGGACAAAAAAATGGTGAAGAAATAGATTTCAGTTTATCTACAGGATATTCAACTGTTATAAGTAATTACAGAAACGGTGTTTTAGATGGTCCAAGATATGAATTTGATGATAAAGGAAGTTTAACTTCAGCAACGGAATACAGTAATGGTGTAAAGGAAGGGACTGAAGTAAAATTTGCTAATGGAATAAAAATACAGGAAGATGTTTATAGAAATGGAAGAAAAAATGGAAAATCAGTTTCATACTATACAGACGGAAGTCTAAAAGCTGAAGGTACATACGTAGATAATGTAAGGGATAACGAATGGAACTGGTACTATCCTGCTTCAGAAGGAAGAAACATAAAAAGACTTACTGAAACTTATGATTATGGTAAATTAAAATCAATTAAAGGACAATATCCTGATGGATCAAAAGAAAGAAAAGCCGAACTTGTAAACGGAAATGGAGATTTCGAACAATATTACAATAACGGTGCTATAAAGCTTAAAGGAAAAATAAGAAATTATGCCGCTGACGGAACTTGGACTGCTTATGACTTGAGAGGCGTTCCTGTGGCAAGAAACGGATTTAATCTGGGAATATCACAATATTAGAAATTAAAAAAAGAGGATTCTCAAAATTGAAATATATTATATATAAAAAACTATATTTATTCATTTAATAGAATTTTACTCATATAAAACAGTCATTCATTAAGAAAAAATCAAAAACTCGCCAAAGGCTCAGACAGATGATTTTTTCTAAATTCATTTCCTGTTTTAAATTGTAAAATTTTAAATAATTCTTAAATATAGTTTTTCACATTAATATTTTATTTTTTTAATATCCTCTTTTTTTATTTCTACTTTTTCAATTTTTCCCAGAATATATCCTTCATTAGCTTGTATAGGAATACAACTACAAGCAATGGTATAATCAGATAGGAAAGCAGTGTTATTCCTATTATTATAGGAGTATTGTCTGTAAGGCTTTTTGAAACATTATTTATTTCATTTCCAAAACCGTTAAATCTTTCTTTGGCACTTTCAATCTGGCCAGGTATATTAAATAATCCTTTTGACTGTTCAAGTACAAACAATCCATCCTTAACTTTATTCAGTTTATCAAGGCTTGCAGTCAATTCTGCAACAGCAGGTTTCTTATATTCATTTTCAAAATAGTTTGATACTCCTGAGCTTATTAAAATTGCACTTGGTAAAAGAATATAAATAAAAATTAGCAAAGAAAACGTATATTTCGATACTTTTTTTGAGATTTCTGTAATTTTATTCTTAGTAAAAGTATATGGAAAATAAGCAACCAGTGAAATAAAAATCAGAATTGATGCTATTTTCACCCTGAATATTTCATAATAAATTGTTTCCAGTTTTAAAACAACTACACTCGCCAGTGATATTTGCCATATTGTATTTATTATATCATAAATAGGCTTTACAATATCTCCTATCTCTACATTCATTCCAAGTATCATATTTACATTAACTGTGCTTCCTTCAATGACATCTGCTGTTCCCTTCAGCAATGACAAAGTAAAGAACAGTTTTTTTGATTCTTCGTAAGCCTTTTCCAAATAAGGTTTTGTTAAATTTTTAAATAAATTGAAAATAGTATTTTCAAATATTTTATCCATTAGTCCAAATACACAGAAGACAATTCCTGTTATTATTGCAATTTTTATAATCTTATTTTTATTCTTTTTTATAATCTGAAGCATTTAAATCACCCTCCTTAAATTTATTTTACTCCATTCCTAAAAGTTTTCTTATTACATAGGCAGATATTACAAGTCCTGCAGTTCCTGGCACAAAAGCATTGCTTCCAGGCGTAATTTTATTTGGCATTTCATTGTTTTCCCTAAACTCAGTAGGTTCTTCACTGGCATGCAAGTCTGATTTGTCAGGCTTAATATTAATTTCCTGTGAATAGGCAACTACAAGCCCTTTAATTCCCTTTTTCTTTAAAATCCTTCTTACAGTCCTTGCCATAGGACAGACAGAAGTCTTCTCTATAGTAGACAGTTCTATTTTTTCAGGATGCATTTTATTTCCAAATCCCATTGATGATATTATTTTTATATTATTTTTCATACAATATTCAATAATCGTGATTTTACTATAAATGACATCTATGGCATCAACAGCAAAATCATATTTTTTACCATCTTCTTCAAAAATTTCAGATACATTTTCAAAAACAAGTTTCTTTTTCAGAACAACTTCACATTCAGGATTTATATCTAAAATTCTTTCCTTCATTACTTCTATCTTTGATTTTCCAACTGTACTTTTTAATGCATGAATCTGCCTGTTAATGTTAGATTCTGAAATCTCATCAAAGTCCACCATAGTTATTTTCCCAATTCCCGACCTTACCAGAGATTCTACCACATATGAACCTACTCCACCTATTCCGAACACAATTACACTTGATTTATTCAGTTTTTCTATTCCTTCTTCACCTACAAGCATGGCAAATCTTGAAAAAATTTGTTTCATTTATACATCTATCTCCTTTTGTTTCCAGTTCCCCTTTAATCCTTTCTAATTTATTCCGGTTCATTATACTACAAAATTTGATATTCTTCAATAAAAATATGTATATTAAAAATTTTGACTTTTTTAATACATTATGATACACTTTACAAATAATTTCTTTTAAGATAGGAGGAAAAATATGAATGAAAGAAATCTAAAAATTTTAGGGTGGGTTGGAACAATGCTTTCTGTAATAATGTACGTATCTTATGTTCCACAAATATTAGGAAATTTACATGGAAATAAAACATTTTTCCTACAACCTTTAGCAGCGGCAATTAACTGTACAATATGGACAAGTTATGGACTTTTAAAAGAAAAGAGAGACTACCCTCTTGCAGCTGCAAATTTACCAGGAGTAATCTTTGGATTGCTTGCAACAATTACAGCTTTTTAAAACTACTTATAAAAACGGCACATAATAAACAAAACTCATTAAAATGCTCTTTGTCATTTCAATGAGTTTTTCTATTTTATTTGTATTCATCTATTAACAGTTAATTTCCTTCAGTTATTTTAAGAGTTTCAAATACACCTCTATATTCTGTCAGTTTATCTATAAGATTTGTCAATCTTTCCTTAAATGCCTTCGCCGACATTTTTCTTACAGTTTCCTTTTCTATAAGATAAAGCATTACAGTATCATTACGCCCTGTTATCCATTTTCCTTTCTGAATAGCTGAGCTCAAAGCTTCCTTTGCTATCTGATCAGCTATATCCTTCATTTTTTTAGTATCAAAACCATGTCCTGTTACTCCTGCTTCCTTCAAATATGTACTCAATACCAGATAGGAATATTCCTTGATTGTAGTCTGTAAAGTAAGTCTTGCATCATTTTCAGCCTTTGTTGTTGATTCCTGATTGCTTCCTTTTGCTTTAGAAACAACAGCCAGCTGAGTATCAGTATTATAACTTCCTGATACAAGATTTATCATTTCCTTATCTGTAAACATACCGACATTTTTGTTATTTAAGACATGGGCAGAAAAGCTGTTAACCGCTCCAAATAACATCATTAACAAAAACAATACTTTTTTCATATAGATTACTCCTTCGCTTTTTTATATATTTATTATACATTATTTTTCTTTAAAATAACATAAGTTTTTTTATTTTTTATTGTCTGCCGGAAATACAATTCCTATCTTTTCCCTTATTTTATCCAGTATATCCATAACTTCTAAAGATAGTGAAAAACTATTTATAGGGGATTCTTTTTTATTCTCGTCATATAAATCAACAAAGTGTTTCAATTCGTAGTACATTGAATTTTCTTTCCTTGGCAATGTCAGATCAGTCTTTTCATTGCTTCCCCTTTTTATAAAGTAGAGTTTATCCATTTCTGAAACATGCTCTATGAGAAGAGAACCTTCTTCTCCCATAATTTCAGTTGGCAAATAGGAATTGGCAATTTTTGAATAAAGAACCGTAATTTCCATTTCATCATATATCATATTAACCGTTCCCTGTCCGTCGATTCCTTTTCCATCTTCAAGAATCAATCCTTCTGCAGTTATTTTATCAGGACTTCCAAATAAAGAAATTGCAAAAAACAGAGGATAGACTCCTATATCCATTAATGCTCCATTTGAAAATTCCTTTTTAAAGGCATTTTTAACATCACCTTTTTTATAGTCTTCATATCTGGATGAATGCTGACAGTAGTTTGCTACAACTTTTCTTATTTTCCCTATTTTATGAAGATTTTCCTTTAAGGCATTATAAGTAGGGATAAATGTGGTTTTTAGGGCCTCCATGTATAAAGTATTATTTTCCTTTGCAGCATTTATAACCTTTTCCAGCTCAAAAGAATTTGAGGTTGAAGGTTTTTCACATAATACAGCCTTTCCATTTTTCAGAAAAAGTATACTCTGTTCACAATGGAAAGAGTTTGGCGAAGCAATATAAACTCCATCTATCAAATCACTTTCAGCCATTTCCTTCAAATCAGTAAAAATATTTTTAACATTATACTTATCGGCAAATTCCCTGGCTTTTTCTTCAGTTCTTGAATATACTGCCGTCAGTTCAAAGTTTTCAATCTGACTTCCTGCATCAAGCAGTTTGTCAGTAATCCAGTTAGTCCCGATTATACCAAATCTCATAACTTCAGCTCCTAAATTATTATTTATATACTTCTGTACTTATATTATACCATATTTTTTGATAAATATAATTTTTCAATATATAAATAAAAAATACTCCAGTGCAAAATAATCCAAGCTGAAATCTTACAGGATTATTGAATTTAGCATAAAAGATGGAGTATTTTTTGTTTTTATCTTTAATTTTTTTCTGTTCAATATTATTTAAAAAGTGATTGCAAATATTCTCTCTTAGTTACCTATTTAATTTACTATTTTAGATTTTTCAATAGTTTAGTTACGTAATTATAAATTTTTTCTGTTGAAACTATATCAAGTTTTTCTTCAGGAGTATGTACATCCTGCATATCAGGACCTATGCTTATAAAATCCATGTCAGGATAGTGTTCCATAATGGCACCGCATTCAAGTCCCGCATGGATTACCTGAACTATCATGTCTTTTCCTGTAAGTTCCTTCCATGTTTCTACCGCTTTTTCCCTTAAAACTGATTCAGATCTGTATCTCCATTCAGGATATTTTGCCGAGAATTCATAACTTGCATTGTATTTATCAGCAATTGCAACTATTTTTCCTTTAAGTTCTTCCAGAACGTGAGGTTCAGAACTTCTCATTGAAGTTATAATTCTTATATTGTCTTCTCCTGTTATTACTATTGCCAGATTATCAGAAGCTTCAACAATTTCAGGGTATTCCTTCATGAAACTGTACACTCCGGTAGGAATTTCTTCAAGCAGATGAATATACTTGTCAGCAGATTCCTTATCCAAAGTTTCAGTTATTTTATCAACTTCTTCAACCAGTATTTCTGTCTGAGGTTCATCTTTTATATATTTTTCCTTTACTTCTTTTGCTACAGCTTCTATTATACTCTTTACATCTTCCCTGGAAGAAATTATAGCTTCTGCAGTTCTTGGAATTGCATTGTCCTTTCCTCCGCCAGATACTGAAACTAGATAAATATCAGATTTTTCATTTAAAAGATTTAAAATTTCATTTAATGCTTTATTTGAATTTTTTCTATTTTTATGGATTTCTGAACCTGAATGTCCTCCAAAAAATCCCTGTAATTTAATCTTATAGCTGAAATTTACATCTGAAGTCACTTTTTTAATAGGAAGTATTACATCAATATTTTCCCCTCCTGCAGAACCTGCAGTAAGTATTCCTTCTTCTTCAGAGTCAAGATTTATAAGCATATCTCCCTGCAATACTCCAGATTTAAGAGCCATTGCCCCTCCTAAATCTATTTCTTCTGAAGTAGTAAATAAAAATTCCATTGGCCCATGTTCAAGCTTGTCATCTTCAGCTATAGCAAGCATCATTGCCACAGCTATTCCATTATCTGCACCAAGTGTTGTTTTATCTGCTTTCAGATATTTTCCATCTACTATCAGGTTAATAGGATCCTTTTTAAAGTCATGAGTACTGTCTTCAGCCTTTTCACACACCATGTCAGTATGTCCCTGTAAAACAACTTTAGGTGAATTTTCATACCCAGGGCTGGCCTTTTTTCTTAAAATAACATTGAAAACATCGTCACGATAGAATTCAAGTCCATGTTCCTTTCCAAAGTTCATAAGGAAGTCGCTTATTTCCTTTTCTTCATAAGAATTTCTAGGTATTTTGGATATTTCCTCAAAATAGTAAAAAACTCTTTCAGGTTTTAAATTTTCCAATTTTCTCATTGGTATATCCTCCTTCTTTTATTTCCTATATAAAATTTTTTATTTATCTAATCTTTTGCTAAATATTCTACACTCTATCTTTTTATTAAGAATTTTTCTTATAAAAAAGCAACTTTTCCTTCTTCTATTCTACGTATTAATTATATCACAATTTTTTAAAGAATGTAAACGATATTCTTGAGTAACGGATATTAATTAATATCTTTATTTCTCAACGTCATTTATCTTTATTTCTAAAATACCTACAATTCAAAATCATTTTCATAATACAGAACCTGATTCATATTTCCCTGTAAAAATTCAATTTTTTCCTTAACCTCTTCAGATACAAACGGTAATTTTATATCTGTCAAAGTTTCTTTAATAGTCTGTGTCAGTTCTATAATTCTTACTTTATACTTATCCAGTTTTAAATCATCTGCCATTGATTTTATACATTCTTCAAGGGAACCGATTTCATCAACTAAATTGATATTTTTGGATTCACTTCCCAGCCACACTCTTCCCTGTGCAATTTTTTCAAGTTCCTCATCATTCATTCCTCTGGCTTTCATTACATGTTCCTTAAACTCAGTATATACTTCATTCATATTGTAAATTATCTTTTCTTTTGAATCTTCCCCCAGTTTATCAAACGGATTCAGCATATCAAATCCTGTCCCTTTTTCGAAACCTTCCAGATTAACATCCAGCTTTTTCAAAGTTTCCACAACTTCAGGATACATCATGACAACCCCGATTGAACCTGTCAGAGTAAGATTATTTGCAAATAATTTCTGACCAGTTGTAGCAATATAATATCCACCACTGGCACAAAGGTCTCCCATTGAAACATATATAGGTACAGTCAGTTTTTTTAATTTCTTATATATTTTTTCAGAAACCAGGGCACTTCCTCCAGGAGAATTTATTCTTAATACAAGCCCTTTTAAATTTTTCATTTCCTCCAATATTTCCAGCTTATCGCATACATTTTCGTAAGTAATGCTTTTCTTAGAATTTCTTCCATCTATGACACCTTCAAGATTTATTACTGCGATTGTATCCTTTGCCTTCTCTTTTTTCTCTTTTGACATTGAAACATAATCCTCAAGCGAAACAGTATCTTCCTTGTAATTTATTCCAATTTCATCATAATCTGCAACGCCGTCAATCAATTTATATTCCATTGCCTTTTCTTTTCCGGCAAAAATGAGATTACCATTCAGTATTTCTTCTTCAATATCAGTTCCCCTTTTATCCTTTACCAATTTCACAAAGCCTTCAAAAACCTTATCCTTTATATTTTTTATAGACTCCTTCTTTTCTTCAGACATTTCATTATGATTGTATTTTTCTCCTGCAACCTTATAATTCCCGATATGAAGCACATTCATTTTTATTCCAAATTTTTCCAGAAATGACTTTAAATAAAGTTCCTTATGCAGATATCCTCTAAAAATAAATGTTGACTGTCTTGTATCAAGCATATAAATCTTATCTGCAAGCAATGCCTGTCTATATTTGCTTTCCTCAAAAAGCGTTCCTATTGCTACAACTTCCTTATTTTTTCTAATTTTATCAAAAATTTTTGAAATTTCCTCCAATTGGGAAAAGGTTAAGCTAAGTTCATCTACATCAATTATCACTTTTTTTATATTTTTATCCTCAGCAATATCATTTAATCCCTGTAATATCTCATAATATGCCAGTTCATCTTTCCCTTTTATTGCTGGAATTGCCACATCTTCCTTCACTTTGCTCACATCAAACACAACAGTTTTTACTTTTTTTATTGATAATTTTTTCTTGCCTTTCTTCTTAAAAATTATCTTCACTGCAACTAATCCCGCAATAACACATAACCCAATCATTACTACTATTTCCAGCAGCATTCTTAAAATAAACATCAATACCATCTCCCTTTTGCATCTTCCATGTTTTAATCTAATTATAATCTTTTTTCAGAATATATTCCATTTGTTTTTTCTTTGTTTATAGGAAAATGTATAGTGAAACTTCTTTAATGTCAAACTGATTATTCCATATAAATGAAATTTCTCAGTTTAACTTTAAAGCGGCTTCACTATATAAAAAACTATATTTAAAAATTATTTAAAATTTTACAATTTAAAACAGGAAATGAATTTAGAAAAAATCATTGTTTGAGCCTTTAGGCGAGTTTTTGATTTTTTCTTAATGAATAACTGTTTTATATAAGTAAAATTCTAATAAATGATTAAATATAGTTTTATTTATCTATATATTTCATAGATTTCACTATCAATATTTTCCATTTTACATACTTCTCTCAATTTTTCTTTCAGCTCTAAATCAGAGCACCACGCAAATCCACATCCTGCAGAAATTTCTCTTGGGACTGTTATTAGACGTCCTTTCACTTTTTCCCTCTTGCATGCCTTTTCAAATTTCATAGCTTCGGCGGTAGTGTGAAATGCTACTACCGCCTTTAATTCTTTTTTTCTCATTATTAACTTTCCTTCTTACTTCCTATAAATCCTACAATAAGTAAGAATATTATACAGATTATAGTTGCTATTTGACCATTTATTCCAGGTCCTCCTGCTGCTGCCGGAGCTGTTGCTGTTGCTTTTGCCGCTGCTGCTCCTGCTAAATTGAAGTTATGTGCCACACCTGCACCTACGAACATTCCAAGAACAGCTATTACAGAGTCAGATGAACCTTGTCCTGCAAGAATTAACTGTCTTAATGGACATCCTCCTATAAGTATTCCGGCAAGACCAACTACATATAGTCCTAAAATGTTCCAGATTACTTGAGGGTGAGCTATTGGACCATAAGCAACAAATTTGAAATTTCCTGTTGCTAAATTATAAATAAGCATTACAATAAATATTCCAAAAATTGGAGTTGCTAATTCAAAATTTTTCATAAGAAGTATATCTCTGAAACTTCCTGCAAAACACATTCTTGCTCTTTGTGCTACAATACCAAATACGATACCACCTGCTAAAGAAATAAGCAGAGGTGCATGCACACTTCCAGGACCTTTCTGACTTGCAGCAAATAACCCTGTTGTTGCACTTAATATTAGCAATAAAACCAGCACTGCAGGAAATATATATCCATTTTCTTTCTTTATTTCTACTTTTTTCTCTAGGGAATATCCTCTCTTCAAGAAGAAAATTCCAGTTGCTATACCGGCCAGAAGTCCTATAAATCCAACATATGCACTAAGATCTCCTGCTGACATACGTATAATCATTCTTAAAGGACATCCTAAAAATACAAGGGCACCTATCATCATTGCCACACCTGAGAAAAATCTTATTACAGGTGATGATCCTCCTGTTGCCTTATATTCTTTTGTAAAGTTAGAAATTATAAATGACCCCAGAACAAATCCTACTATTTCAGGTCTAAAGTACTGGACTACCGCAGCTGTGTGAAACTTCATTGAACCTGCCATATCTCTTATAAAACATGCTACACAAATAGCCATATTCTTAGGGTTCCCAGACATCGCCAAAACAACTGCAGTTAATCCTGCTAATACACCAAAAGCAAACTGACCTTTTTTAGAATTAATAAATTCCATATAAATCTCTCCCTTATAATAGTATTTTATATAATATTATTTTCACAAGAACTAAAACACTTAAAAGAGTTCCACTATTTCTTTAATTGCATTAATCGCCATATCTATTTCTTCTTCCGTGTTGAAATAGGAAAAACTGAATCTAACAGCTCCCTGTACCTCAGTTCCTAAGGCTTTATGCATTAAAGGAGCACAGTGTCCTCCCGCCCTCGTAACAATATCATACTCTTCATTAAGAATATCACATATTTCGGCAGAGTCAATATCCCCTAAATTAATTGTAACAATGGAAATCCTGTCAATCGCCCTACCATCAGTATCAAAATATTCTCCATAAATTTTAATATTTTTTATATTTTTTATTCCGTTGTAAAATCTCCACATGAGTTCTTTTTCCCTACCATGAATTTTTTCAAGACCTATCTTATTTATAAAGTCCAGCCCTGCTCTAAGCCCAGCAATCCCATGACTGTTTAAAGTACCAGCTTCAAGTCTTTCAGGCATTTCAGCAGGATGTTCAGTATTATATGTATCTATTCCGCTTCCACCAACTTTTAGGGGATCAATCAAAATTCCTTCCCTGACATATAGGCCACCTGTCCCCTGAGCTCCATAAAGACTCTTGTGTCCTGTAAAACATAATACATCAATATTCTGTTTTTCAATATCTACAGGTATACTTCCTGCACTTTGAGATGCATCAACAATAAAAATAAGGTTATTTTCCTTGCATATTTTTCCTATTTTTTCAATATCCATTATATTTCCCGTAAGATTGGAAGCATGAGTACATATAATAGCCTTAGTATTTTCCTTTATATTTTTTTCAATTTCTGAAATAAGAAGTCTTCCTTCTTTATCACATTTTATAAAGGTAAGTTCTGTATTTTCTTCCTTTCTGCTACGGTAAAGAGGTCTCAGGACCGAATTATGTTCAGCTTCTGTAGTAATAATATGGTCTCCTTCCTTAAATAAACCCCTAATCACAATATTTAACGCTTCTGTTGCATTATGGGTAAATGCTATTCTTGAAGAATCCTTTCCATTAAAAAGTTTACAAAGTTTCTCCCTTGTATCATAGAGCATTTTCGTACTGTTCAGTGAAGCAGAATTAGCTCCTCTCCCACTATTTCCTGTAGCCTTTACAGCTTCGTACACAGCTTTTGCCACTTCTTCAGGTTTATGATAGGAAGTAGCCGCTTTATCCATGTATATCATTTTTATCACCTCCGTAGTAATTTTTAATAAATTTCAATGCATTATCCATTACATCCCTCTGAGGTTTGTAAGTTATCATTTTTAAGGCTTCCCCATAAGTGCACCATATATAATCTTCTATTTCATTCTTATCAATGGTAACCTTTTCTTCCCTGGTTATTCCAATGAAAAATATAACTTCCTTTAAAACTCCAGGAAAGGGAATATATTTAATAGATTTCTTAAATCCTTCCACTATTTCTATATTTATTCCTGTCTCTTCTGTTACTTCCCTCAGGGCAGTTTCAATATCTGTTTCCTTATCTTCAGTATGTCCTTTAGGAAATCCCCAGTTCCCATTTAGCATTTTTATTATTAGAAACGCCTGTTTATAAGGATTATAGACAACAGCTCCGCAGGATTTCTCCCTCTTAAATTTTCCTAATTTATATTTTTCAGATAAATAAGTGATTATTGATTCTTTCTCATTTTCAAGTTCTTCACCCAAAATCAGATCATATACTTCACTTTTTATTTTACCTATTTCCTTTGCGTGAAAACCTAAATTTATTAAATCTACTCCTGATATTTCAATCTCCCTTATATCAGGAATTTTTCCCATTTTTTCTATTTCTTCTATTCTATCCTTTAAACCTTCAATTAAAAGCTTTTCTTTTTCCCTGTCTAAATCAATTTTAGAATTCACATTTGCAAAAAGCAGGTCAAAAAGTCTTCCAAGATTTTCCTTTCCAAGCTCCATTATAAGTTTTTTCAATCCTTTTACTGATAAATCCTTATCCATTACCATATGATTCAATATTAGGTTCCTCACTGAAAAAACTATATCCTTTGAAGCTTTCAAATGACGGAGCTTTTCCTCGGCAATAAGTGCACTTTCCTTTTCATGCCCATAGTAAAATGAATTTCCTTTGGCATCTATTATTCGCGTATTTATTTTTCCAAGGTCATGAAACAAAGCTGCAAGTCTGGTAATCAAATCTCTTTTACAGAACCCTACCGTATTTACAATATGATTGAAAAGAGTAGTTTTATTTTTAAAATCACCAACATTAAATTTATATGTATATCTGAATTCAGGTATTATAAACTCAAGTATTTCAAGATTTTTCATTTCATATAATGCCTTTTTTACATAAGGGCCTAAAAGAATCTGGCTAAGTTCATCAAAAATTCTTTCCTTTGAAATTTTACCCAGAAACCTTCTTTTCTCATAAATAGCCTCAGCTGTTTTCTTATCCAGGCTGAAACCGAGTTTTGAAATAAATCTGAATGCCCTCATTATCCTTAACGCATCTTCTTCTATACGAAGTTTAGGATTCCCTACAAATCTTATTGTCTTGTACTTTAAATCCTTTTTTCCTCTGTATAAATCTATAATTCCAGTTTTTTCATTATATGCGAGTGCATTTATTGTAAAATCCCTTCTTGCAAGATCCTCATCTATACTGTTTATAAATTTAATTTCCTTAGGATATCTACTGTTGTATACTCCTTTTTCCTTCCTAAATCTGGCAATTTCATAAGTTTTTCCATTTAGCTTTATCATAAGTATTCCAAAATGGGCTCCCACTTCTTTTGGACTGTAATCTGCAAATATTTCCCTCAGCCTGCTGTATTCAATATCCGTTGCAAAGTCATAATCTCCGGGATCACGTCCCATTATCATATCCCTGACAGCTCCGCCAACAAGAAATCCGCTTCCGTTTTTATTCAGTTGTTCCAATATAAAGCTGACATCACTGTTCAGATTAAATTGCATATCGGATATCCTTTCTAAAATTTATTTTTTTATTTTTTTCAGTTTAACTATATAAAAGCCATCTAAAAACTGATTTTTATAGCTTATATAAGTTCCACCAAATTCATCTTTATTAATAATTACATTTTCAGGTATTTCTATTTCTTCCACTTTTAAATCATCATATTTTTCTAAAAAGTACTGCAGATTATTTGTATTTTCATTTTTAGTAAAAGTACATGTGCTATATAAAATTACTCCTCCGTCATTTAGGCATGAATATGCACTGTCAAATATTTTTTTCTGCAATTTCTTCAGATTTTTAATATCATCAGATGTCAGATTATATATTTTCTCAGGTTTTTTACGTAAAACTCCAAGTCCGCTGCATGGAACATCAAGTAATATTTTATCAAACTTCATATCCAGGTTATCAATCTTTGCCGCATCATTCAGCTTTACTTCAAAGTTATCATATCCATACTTTTCCTTCATTTTCTTCATTACTTCTATTTTATGCTCGTATATGTCTGTTGCTAGAAGCAATTTTGGGGTAAATGTCTGCAATATTGCCAAAGACTTCCCTCCAGGAGCCGCACAGGCATCAAGGACGGTATCTTCTTCCGACACATTCAGATTTTTTACTGCAATGTATGAAGAAGCATCCTGTATTATAATATCTCCTCTTTTATATTCATCTGTTGAAAGTATATTTCCATTTGAAAGGTAATACACTTCATCAGCAAAAAATAAAACTTCACTTTTTATTTCCGATAATATTTTTTTGAAATTTTCTTTACTCAATTTCTTTCTGTTATATCTTACAGAAAGATAGCTACGTTCCTTATAGGCTTTCATTATACCTATATAATCATCAGGATAATCAGTTTTAAGCTTATTTACAAACCATTGAGGATATGAATGAATTATACCTTCCCTTTTATCTTCAGGTATGGCATTTATAATTTCCTCCTTATTTTTAATAATCGCCTGTAAAGTCGCATTTACAAATCCTGTCTGATGTTTATTTATTATTTTGGAAATTTCTCCCGCTTCATAAACTACTCCTGCATTATCAGAATCCATAAACAATATCTGGGCAGCTGATATTCTCAGAAGCTGCTTTATTTTACGTTTCTGAATATTTCTTACAGTTTGGCCAAGCACATAATCTACAAATATAAGGTTTTTAAGAGTTACATTTATTATATTTGTTATGAATTCCCTTTCTTTTTTTGAGTATTCATTCCGGCTGAAATAATAATTCATCTGAATATTACTATATTTTCCATTCTGAATCTCATCCAGTAAATTTACTGCATCTAATTTTATATTCTTTTTTTCTCTCATCTTAGTAATTCCTAATTTATAATTTTTTATTTGTTACTTTCTAATCCCGCCATTCCCATTTTTCAATTTTGATACTTACATTTCCTTCAGAAAAGACCTTTATTCCATCTGCATTTTTCTGAGGGAAAATTCTGGAACTGAACACTTCCTTTCCACCATTTACAAATACTTCTACAGATGAATTGTCTACAAATATTCTTAAATCCAGCTTTTCAATTTCACCTAAATACACTTTTCTAGGTTTTTTATCAGGCTGTTCCCCTCTGCTTCTGTCCAGAATAAGCTTCTTTTCCTTATAATCAAACTTTATTACTGTTTCACTGTTTTTGCCAGTTCTCAATTTAAGCCCAAAATCATCTGAAAAATCAGAAAATTCAGCTATCATTTCATATACTGTACCTTTTCCTGCTTCTGTTTCTCCATTTACTGTTCCATTAAATTCTGTTTTTTCTCCTCTTATGCTCTTCATTTCATCTATAGGCAGCTGATAAAGTACACCATCTATTACCTTTAATTCACGAGGTAAAGTCAGGCAGTGAAGCCATTCATTTTTAACTGTAGGATAGTCTTCCTCTTCAGGAACTCCCATCCATCCAACAATAATTCTTCTTCCCTCGTCATCTTCCATTGTCTGAGGTGCATAAAAATCATGTCCTCTGTCAAGTTCAGTAAATTCAGAAGTTATTTCAAAGTCAGGCTTTTCATAGTCTAATTTTCCAAAGAAATATCCGCTCTGATATTTGTTATTATACAAATCTCCTTGCGGTTCCAGACCTTGAGGACATGCTGCCAGTATATCGACAACTTTTCCTGTTTTTTCATCCTTTAACTGAAAATAATCAGGACATTCCCACATGTATCCAAAATTTCCTAAAGGCTCTTTGTTTCCACCTGCGATTTCACCTAAATATTTCCAGTCCTTCACATTTTCTGAACTGTATAAAACTGCTTTCCCTTCAAGTTTTTCACTTTGTATTCCAATAACCGCATAATATTTCCCGTCTTTTTCCCAAATTTTAGGATCTCTTATGTGTCTTGTATATCCATCAGGCTGATTTACTATACTTGGTTCAAGTCTTTCAAAATTTTCCCCGTCTTCAGAAATTGCAAAACATTGATAGGAACTTCTGTTTCCTTCTTCATCCTTTACATTTCCTGTATAAAACAGATAAAGCTTTTCATTTATAACTATTCCACTTCCTGAATATACTCCATTTTTAGAATACCATGTATCCGGTCTAAGAGCTGTACTTTTTCTCTCCCAATGAAGCAGATCATCACTTACACTGTGTCCCCAGTATTTTGCAGTGTGGTCTGTTTTTAAAGGATTCCATTGATAAAAAAGATGATATTTCCCCTTAAACTGTGAAAATCCGTTTGGATCGTTAATCAATCCTACAATTCCCTGCAGATGATATTTCTGTCTCCAGAAATCCTGATCTACTTTTTCCTTTTTCTCTAAAACAGATTTTTCTTCATTTTCCTTGACATGTTTAAAATCCATAAGTCACCCCATACAAAATATATTTTAATCATATAAATCAAATATTACAATTCCAATGTATTATTGTCCTTTTTCAATAACTCCAGTCTTACTTTCTGTGCTCCAAGCTCTTCTCCTGCATAAACTGCTATCTCTTCAAGGGCTTTTACTATTTCCTCATCCCTGTCAGAATTTACAGCTTCGATAACTAAGAACGCCTTCTTTGTATTTTCTGTAATCATTGTTCTCTTTCCATCTCTCCAGTTGAAACAACGGCATACAGCTCCCTTATCATCTCTGTAGCATACTTCTCCTTCAAGTGTAGGTGAGTTTTCTTCATCCCCTAATGCATAAAACTCGTCTCCACCTTCAGTTACTCCTAAAACAAGGTTTCCTTCAAATGTATCTATATCTTCAGCTCCACAAGGCATACCATATTTCAATGAAATAGAATTATATATGTCGACTAACGGATTAATTGTGCCTACACCGTTTCCCTTTTCAACTCTTTTAAGAAGGGCTTCAATACTTGCACGTACCCCTTTTTTAGTCTTGAACTTCTGATATGCTTCCCTCCATACAAAAATAACCGGATTTTGACTCAGCTGTGCCTCAGTTAGATGCTTTTTGGCTTCTTCATTTGAATTTTCCAATAACTTTATCACTTTATCTGAAGATTCCTTTGTATTATCTAAATTATCCAGAATTAGCACTCCTACACTGGCATCCGGAAAAATTTCCCAGAATGAATTGTCTACTATGAAATTACTCATATACATCAGCTCCTTCTATACTTTCTATTTCCAAGTTAAATATTTATTATTATATTATACAGTAAATATCTGATTAAGTCCACACACTTTTATACAATAAATTTTGCCTATATAACAAAAGAAACTGCTTTAAACACTTGATTTTAAACAGTTTCTTCTATTTTTATATTAATCTGAATTTATTTTCAAACTTAAAATTTATGTGTGTATCCTACTGTAAACACATTTATTGATTTATCATACTTAACTTGTGATTTGTCAAGTGTTACTCCTCTTAATGCAGTATTTTCCTTTTCACCGTTGGCAGAATTATATGAAACATGAGCTATACCAAATTTCCATTCTGAATTTTCTGTTGGCTTATAAGTAAGTCCAGTAGCATATATCTGAGAATTTACAGCATATTCTACATCTGTGAAAGTATTTCTTGGTGCTCCTGTATTTGCATAGTTAAATCCTGCATGCCATGTAAATTTGTCATTAATTCTATAATCTACACCAAAATTAAGTTCATATCCATCTTTATATTTAAATCTGTCCATTTTAGCAGCTTTATTAAAGTAATGGATATATCCGGCAGAATAAGTAAATCTGTCTACATCTTTTGAAACTCCCAATGAAAGAACTCCTGGTAAATCTCTTCTATATTGTGTTCCATCTGCATATTCAGGATAGAAGAATGATATTCCTAAAGGTTTTCCTGCTATCGACATTCCTTTCACTTCAGTTGCCTTAGATTTAAATTTCATTTTTACCGGAGTATCATATTTTACTGCAATGTTTAATGTATCAGTAGGTTTATAGTCAAATCCTATTGTTCCTCCAACACCATTTGCCGTTCTTTCTGAATCAATATAAAGATCATTTCCTTTTAATCCTATCATTCTTCCAACTAATGGATTATAGCTATATCCGGCAGTTCCTTTAAGTTTTCTTACACCAAGAACATATCTAAGTCCTCCTGATATTGCAAACTGGTCATTAACTTTATAGGCTCCTCCTAAAATCAGTTGATAATATCTGTTCTGTCCTTTAAAATTGTTTGAAGTCAAAGTTGCACCTAAACGTCCACCTGTAATCTGATTGAAGGCATCTGCTGCAAGAGCTATTCCTGCCACACCATCTTTATATTTTAAAGTTGCTCCTCCTGCTGCTACACTTGCATTTCCAAATAATGAAAAGTTATCTTTTTTATATAAAAGATTGAATGAAGGGGCTCCGGCATAGTTGTTAGATTTATATTTTTTTCCTTTTAAGGTCATTGATTCTTCTATTAAGGAATTTTGCATATTTATGTTTAAATACGTTCCATCTTCCAGAAATGCTGTTCCAGCTGGGTTATAGAAAACTCCTTCCACAGATATTTTCCCTGTTTGAGATGGATTCTGGAAATAAGCTGCTGAGTTATTAGATAAATAATCTATACTTGCAGCGCTCATTAATATACTTGTCAGTAATGACATAATTGCGATTTTTAGTTTCATAGCTTCTCCTTATAATTTTCTTTATTCTTTGAATAATTATAACTTGTGTTTTTTATTTTGTCAAATAGAAATTATAAAATATATTTTTTCCAATTATTTTTTTGAAATAAAATAATAAGTTAAACAAAGAGTTTTACAAGCCTATATGAACTTTATATAAAAAATAGAACTGTATCAAAATTTAAAAGAAAAAATCTTTATTTTGAACAGTTCTATTTAAAGTTTTATAATTTAATCTGAATTTTTAAATTATTCTCCCTGTTTTTCCAATATCGCGTTTACTTCTTCTATTATAATATCAGGGTTTAATCCATGGGCAGCAATTCCTTCACCTAATGTTTCAGCACTTGAAATTATACATCCAACACACCCAAGTCCGTATCTCATTAAAACTTGTGCTATTACAGGATATTTTTCTACTGCTTCCATTATATTCATGTCCTTATTTACGTATTCCATTTTCGCACCTCCTATGTATTCTTTATAAAGTATAACAGATAATATATTTTTAGTCAATAATACTAATCTATATAATTTTCTATTTCTACAGGATGAACATCCCATATTTCATTTGCATATTCCATTATAGTTCTGTCAGAACTGAACTTTCCGGCATTAGCTATATTCTTAAGAGCCTTTTTAGCCCAGTTTCTTCTATCTCTATATGCTTTTCCAAGTTCAATTTGTGTATCCCTGTATGAATCGAAATCTTTCAGAAGGAAATATACATCCGGTCTTGATCCTTCCGCTCCATATAGTAATGAAGCCTGTAATTCCCTAAATATACCTGTGTGATCATCATCATAAGTTCCGTCACCTAACTGGTCAATAACCTTTTTCAGTCCTTCAACATTGTTGTATTCTTCAAAAGGATTATATGAGTTGCTATGTTGCAGTTCTTCAACTTCATTTGCCTTCAGTCCAAAAATAAATTCATTTTCGCTTCCGGCTTCTTCTACGATTTCTACATTTGCTCCATCTAATGTTCCTATAGTAATCGCACCGTTAAGCATAAATTTCATATTTCCTGTTCCAGAAGCTTCTTTTCCTGCTGTAGAAATCTGCTCTGAAACATCTGCCGCAGGGAATATTTTTTCTGCAAGTGAAACCCTGTAATTTTCAAGGAATACAACTTTTATTTTATCATTAATATCCGTATCATTATTTACTTTTTCAGCTACTGCATTAATTAACTTGATAATTCCTTTCGCCCTTCTATATCCTGCTGCCGCTTTGGCACCAAATATAAATGTTCTAGGCTCTATATCAAGTAATGGATTTTCCTTAAGTTTATTATACAAATCCATTATATGTAATATATTTAACAGCTGTCTTTTATATTCATGAAGTCTTTTTACCTGAACATCAAAGATTGAATTAGGATTAACTTCAATTCCTGTTGTTTCTTTAATATATTCTGCTAATTTTTTCTTATTGTTAAACTTAATTTCAGTAAGTCTGTTAAGCACATCGTCATTTTCAATAAACTGTTCCAATTTTTTCAATTCATAAAGGTCTGTAATCCACTTGTCTCCAATAAGTTCAGTTATCATTTCTGCAAGTTCAGGGTTAGCCTTTAATAGCCATCTTCTTTGAGTAATTCCATTTGTCTTATTCAGGAATTTTTCAGGATAAAGGTCATACCAGTCCTTCAGTTCTGAATGTTTCAATATTTCAGTATGCAGTGCCGCAACTCCGTTTACCTTATGTGAACCTACTATTGCAAGCCATGCCATTCTTATCTGACCATTTCCGATAATTGACATATATTGAATTTTTTGCCAGTCTCCATTGTATCTTGCATTCAGTTCATCCATAAATCTTCTGTTGATTTCTTCAACAATCTGATAAATTCTAGGCAGAAGTGGCTGGAACAATGAAATATCCCATTTTTCCAATGCTTCTGACAATATTGTATGGTTAGTATAAGCAAATACTTTTTTACATATTAACCACGCTTCATCCCATCCTAATTTTTCGTAATCCAGGAAAATTCTCATTAATTCAGGTATTGCAACTACCGGATGAGTATCATTTAACTGAATTGCCACCTTTTCATGGAATTTAGAGAAATCATTTCCATATATTGACTTATATCTTCTGACGATATCCTGTAATGAAGCTGATGTAAAGAAGAACTGCTGTTTAAGTCTTAACATTTTCCCATCTTTTTCAGTATCATTTGGATACAGTACTCTTGAAATATCTTCAGCTTCCACCGCTTTTTCTGAAGCCATCAGGTATTTCTGTGAGTTAAACAGGTTCAGGTCAAATCCTTCAGGTGATCTTGCTTCCCATAATCTAAGCGTATTTACTGTGTCATTTCCATATCCTATTATAGGTACATCATAAGCTACTGCAAGAACATTTTCGGTATCTACTCTTTTGAAGTATTCTTTTCCTACTTCATCTCTATGAACTTCTATTTTTCCACCAAATTTCACTTCAAAAACTCTATCCAGTCTCTTTATTGACCATGGATCTCCATATTTTGTCCAGTTATCAGGGTATTCTACCTGAAATCCATTTTCAATTCTCTGTTCAAACATACCGTATTTATATCTTAATCCATAACCATGTCCTGGCAGCTTAAGTGTTGCCATTGAATCCAGAAAACATGCTGCAAGTCTACCTAATCCCCCATTACCAAGTCCTGCATCAATTTCCTGATCTTCAACTTTATTTATATCTATTCCCAGTTCAGTTAATGTTTCTTTTATTACTTCATTCATCTGCAGGTTAATAAGATTGTTTCCTAAATAACGTCCCATTAAAAATTCTGCTGAAAAATAATATATCTGTTTTGCATGCTTCTTTGCATATGTTTTTTTAGTGTTATACCATTTTTCAACTACATAGTCTAAAGTTGCTCTTGAAACTGCATAATAAATTTCATATTCGTGAGCTTCTTCCATAGTTTTACCATACTGTCTTCTCAATTTTCTAAGAATACTGTTTTTTAATTCAGCCTTGTCTAATACCATTTCTGACCTTCCTTTCATTTTAAAACTAATTACTATCTTTAAATTGTTTTATTTTTTTGCGTTACTTTAGTTATTATACATGTTTTTTGTTGTTTTTACCAGCATTTTTATGATTTATATTATATTATTATACTTTTAGTAATTTTTATATATATTATAGATTAATAATTACAGTCTAGATTATTTATTTACAACTTTTATACAACTTTTATAAATTAAAACTAAAATTCCAAATAAAATTTCCTATTCAATTCCTATCAGTTCCTGATATAATGTTTTCATAAAACTGTCAGTCATTCCTGAAATATAATCAGTGACAAGCAGTATTCTCAAATAAAGTTTATATGAATATATTTTTTCTTCCCTTTCACTTTTGTCAGAGATTTGAGATATTTCTTCACTTTCAGAATACACTTTACTGTAATAGCTGTAAATATACCTGTGAGTTTCAGAAAGAATTGAAAGATATTTTCTGTCTATTCCCTTCATTTCATCTTCATATTCCGTATCCCAATACAAGATTGAACATATAAAGTTATCTAAAAAATAATTTATAATATTATTGGCTGTTACCTCCATTTTTACAATTGCCTTTGAATCAAAAACTTCATTATATGCAAGATTTTTTAATGTTTTAAGAAGAACTTCACTTTCTGTATCTGCAAACAGGTCCCTCTTATACTCTCCATTCATTATGGCAGCATAATTCTGAATAAATGAACCTACCACCGATCTTATAAATATTCCCTGTATTTTTACTACCCATCTTTGTACTGCATATAATTCAGGATCGTCATATTTTCTCTCCCTTGCATGCTGTTTATAACTTATCAGATCTTCATGTAACTTATTATTTTCAGGTATTGCTTCACATAATGTCTCTACAAGCTCTTCAAACTTTATAAATTTCTTTTTTACTCCATCTTCAATATCTGCAGTACAGTAAGCTATATCATCAGCCGCTTCCAGTAAAAATGTCAAAGGATGACGATACACTTCTCCTGTTTCTTCATTCAAAGTTCCTGTATTTTGAACTATTTTTTCAAACAAATCTTTTTCAGCCAGATTATATCCCATTTTCTTTGTTTTTATGTCGCCACTTTTCTTATCGATATTTAAAGAATCTACCGGATATTTAATAAGAGTATTCAGTAAAGCATAAGTAAGGTTCATTCCATTTTCATCAATCAGAAAATGCAGCTTGGCCGCCACCCTTATTGCCTGTGCATTTCCCTCAAAATTCAGTAAATCTCCACACATTTGGGGATTAAGTATTTCCCTGAGTTTCCTTTCTTCACCTTTTGAATTTTTCATAGTGATTTTATCTAAATTTCTGTGAAACCATGTTCTTATTGTATCTTCACCAAAATGACCAAATGGTGGATTTCCAATATCGTGCAGAAGACCTGAACTGGCAAGAATATCTGATATTGCATTTGCTTCCTCATAGTTAAATTCTTCATCAAGTCCCTGACGCATTATTTCACTTGCAACCGACTGGGCAAGAGACTTTGCAAATGATGACACTTCTATCGAATGTGTAAGCCTTGTCCGTATAAAATCATTTTTTTCCAGAGGAAATACCTGTGTTTTATCCTGTAATCTTCTAAAGGAAGGACTGCTCAATATACGATGATAGTCCCTTTCAAAGTCACTTCGTAAATCCATCGACTGCTTTTTCTTATTCTCATGATTTTTCCCATTTTCAGTAAAACTATTTTTCTTATTTGTTCTCGGTCTTTGACTTTCTGTCGACAGAAGCCGGCTCCAGCTCATTTTAAATTTTCCCATAAATTATCCTCTATCCCTTTCATATTCATCTTTCCAATTCATTTTATTTAATAATCTTCAATATACTATTTAAGGAGGCTCTCAGACATTTAGCCAAAGTTTACCTCCTTAATTCTATTAAAATATTACAAAAATTATTCTCTTTACTACGTAATTTAATATAAAAAGCCCAATTACAGGAGATATGTCGAGATTCATATTTCCTATAGGTATTATTATCCTAAATAGTTTCAGATATGGCTCTGTAAACTTTTCAACAGTCTGAAATACCTTCGATTTCCTGTAAGGATCAACCCATGAACCTAAAACTGATATTAATATTAAAAACGAATAAAAATCTATTGCACTAATAAGCAAACTTCCTAAACTGTATCCCATATTTTACCTTATTCTTTCTTTAAAATTATTTTTACATTTATAAAAATTTACATAAATACATCTTTAGAATTTAAAATATATTCTAATCCTGAAATTATCGTTAAAATTAACGGAATTAATAACAGAATATTATTTGC
This sequence comes from Leptotrichia sp. oral taxon 215 str. W9775, assembly GCF_000469505.1. Classification (NCBI taxonomy): domain Bacteria; kingdom Fusobacteriati; phylum Fusobacteriota; class Fusobacteriia; order Fusobacteriales; family Leptotrichiaceae; genus Leptotrichia; species Leptotrichia sp. oral taxon 215. Next base: position 81,489 of record NZ_KI272860.1, read on the forward strand.
AGTATAGCTTAACGGAATCAATATAATAATCGTCAAAGCTACCATCTGCGTTGCTGTCTTCCATTTTCCAAGCGTTTCAGCTGCAATAACAACACCTTCAGCCGCCACTATGGCTCTAAGCCCTGTTATAAGCAGTTCCCTAAAAATAATAATCAGAACAATCCATAAGCTTATCTGATTGTACTTAGCAAGAACTACCAGTGCTGAAATAACAAGAAGCTTGTCAGCCAAAGGATCTATCAATTTTCCAAGGTTAGTAACAAGATTATATTTTCTTGCTATCTGACCATCGTAATAATCTGTTATTGAAGCTCCCACAAATATAATACATGCAAGTATTCTCAATGTTATTGATAATGCCGTATTGCTAGTTCCCAGAGCTATTTCCAGTAAAAATACAAAAGGAATTATCAAAATCATTCTTAAAGTTGCAAGTTTATTTGGCAGATTCATCCTTACCACCTTCTCCTTTATTTTCTTTAGGAATTAAAGCTTTCATACTTAAATTAAATTTATTTTCATCTTCCAATGTTATTACTTTTACTTTTACAATTTGTCCTTCCTTCAGTACATCTTCAACCTTTCCTACTCTTTTATCACTTATTTCAGAAATGTGAAGTAATCCTTCCTTACCTGGAAGAACTTCTACAAATGCACCGAATTTCATAAGTTTTGTTACTTTTCCTTCATAGATTGCGTTAAGTTCCACTGATTGAGTCTGTCTTTTTACAAGCTCTATAGCTTTTTTCATCATTTCAGGATCTTTTCCGAATATTGCTACACTTCCGTCATCTTCTATATCGATTGAAACTCCTGTTTCTTCAATTATAGCTTTTATAACTTTTCCTGCCGGTCCAATTAATCCTGCTATTTTAGAAGGCTCTATTTTCATCAGTTCAATTTTTGGTGCATTTTCAGCAACTTCAGGTCTTGGTTCACTTATAACTGATTCCATTTTATCTATTATGAACATTCTTCCTTCAAGTGCCTGTCTCAATGCTATTTCCATTATTTCCCTTGTGATTCCTTCTATTTTAATATCCATTTGAATAGCAGTTATACCTTTTCTTGTTCCTGCCACTTTAAAGTCCATATCTCCAAGGTGATCTTCAAGTCCTTGTATATCAGTTAATACAGTAAATGTATCTCCTTCTTTTATAAGTCCCATAGCAATTCCTGCAACAGTTGATTTTATAGGTACTCCTGCTGCCATAAGTGCCAATGAACCACCACAAATACTTGCCTGAGATGAAGAACCATTTGATTCAGTAATTTCTGAAACAAGTCTTACAGTATATGGGAATTCATCCTGTGAAGGCATTACATACTTCAATGCTCTTTCAGCAAGGTTTCCGTGCCCAAGTTCTCTTCTTCCTGGAGCTCTCATAAATCCTGCTTCTCCTACTGAATATGGAGGGAAATTATAATGCAGGAAGAATTTCTTTCTTGATTCATCTTCCATTCCATCTACTATCTGCTCATCTGCTTTACTTCCCAGAGTTGCAACTACCAATGCCTGAGTTTCCCCTCTTGTAAACAATGCTGAACCATGTGGAACAGGAAGTGTATCTATTTCCACATCAAGTGGTCTGATTTCTGTTGTTGTTCTTCCGTCAGTTCTATATTTTTTATAAAGTATTGCATCCCTTACTGTTTTCTTTTCTAAATCACGGTAATAGTTTTTAAATACTTTTTCAAGATCTTCAGGTATTTCCTTATTTTCTTCTTCAAGTTTTGCAGTATATTTATCAAAAAGTTCTATTTCAAGATTGTCTATTGCTTCGTATTTTTCCAATTTACCAGGTGTCATTATTGCCGCTTCAAGTTCTGCCGCAAAACCGTCAATAAATTCTTTTACTTCAGCGTCAGTTTCCTGTTTTTCAAACTCATATTTTACAACTTCAAACTGTGACAGGAATTTATCCTGTTCAGCACAGATTTCCTTTATTCTTTCATGCCCAAACATTATAGCTTCCAGCATTACATCCTCAGAAACTTCTTTTGCTCCTGCTTCAACCATTGTCACTGCATCTTTTGTTCCAGCAACAGACAGTTCAATTTCACTTGCTTCAAGCTGTTCAGGTGTAGGATTTAAAATGTATTCTCCATTAATATATCCAACAGTTACTCCTGCCACTGTTCCTGCAAATGGAATATCAGACAATCCTAAAGCCATTGAAACTCCTATTGTTGCAAGATTTTCAGGCTGATTAACTTCATCATATGAAATTACTGTTATGACAATATGTACCGCATTTAAAAATCCTTCAGGAAATAATGGTCTTATTGGTCTATCTACCAATCTTGAAATTAATATTTCCTCTGTTGAAGGCTTTGATTCCCTTTTAATAAATCCTCCAGGGAACTTTCCTGAAGCGTAGAATTTTTCAATATAATCTACTGTCAATGGGAAGAAATCCTGACCTTCCCTAACATCCTTACTTCTAGTTGCAGTTACAAGCAGAACAGTTCCTCCGCATTGGACAATTACTGAACCTCCAGCCTGTCTTGCAATTTTTCCTGTGCTTATTTTTACTTGTTGAGTTCCTAAATTGAACCCGTAGTTTTTTTCATCAAACATTTACTTCCTCCTAAATTTACCTTTTTCAATTTTCTAAAATCAAGAAGGGAGCAAATAATAGTAAAAAACTTTATTTTCCAATAAAATTCTTTACAATTACTTACTCAAATACCTTCTTGAATTTTAATAATTATATCATTTTTATAAGATTTTTACAATATCATATTTTTTTCTATTTACAAAATGAAAGATAGCAAAAATTTTAAGAATGAAAATATTGAAGATATTATTGAAAAAATAGTATGGAAAAAGAAAAGAAAATAATAAAATTACTGACAAAGAAAAATAAATGTATTGATTTCTTTAAATTTTTGTAGTATGTTATTTATATAGATTGTCTGGAAGGTGATTAATATGAAAAAAATAAAATCTATAATTAAAAATAAAGATAAATATACAATTCAAGAAAAAATATTATTTATAATTGTGGCAAGTATAGCTATATTAATATTCGCTCCATTTTCTGTTGTATTTTTTCTTATTCTTGCAGGAATTTTGATTCTACTAGGGCCAATCGGATGGATACTACTGGCTATGTTATGTATATTTATTTATTCAATAATAAAAGAAAATTCAGACGGCTTGTTATAAGTTGTTTTTTTAATTTTTCACATTTTCATACTTTATTTTAGCTCTCTGAATAGTTGACACATTTATATACGGATGTCCTAGCACAAAAATGTGTTCGGGTAAAATAAATTTGCATAAAATATAGTAATCTGATATAATAAAGTTACCTTAAGGTAGACCCTCAAAGGGTAACTTGTATAGAATTTAAAATTTTGTGACAAAACTGACTGGATTTTTCCAGTCTTTTTTGTTATAATCTTTATCGGCTTCACAAAAGCCATAAATTCTATACAAGGAGGTACTGCTATGCTTAAAGTAATAGTTGTACTGATTTTTATTTTAATCAGTTACAATTTATTTTAACCATTCAGACCTCAACCCTTAGGGGTATTAATAGGCTTTTACCGGGCCTATTTTTTATTGTCATTAACCGAAACCATTTTTGGACTGGCGAATATATTAAATTATCTATTTTATTTTAATTCTGAAGCTCATAAACGCCCCAAATTTTGTTTTATTTCAAATATCCCTATCCTCACTGTTATTCAGTTTATTAAATTCATTTGTCTACTAATTAATAAGAAAAACTGCCTCAAATAGATTAAATCACTGAAAATAACCTTTATTTCAATTGATTTCTTTTTGAGACAGTTATTTAGCTACCTGTTTTACATTTTTAATTAAAAATTCCTATATGTTTCTATTTTCTCCAGAATATCTTCTAATAGTTGTTCGAAAATAAAGTTGAATCTGTTATCAGCAGAATGTAAAATAACAAAACAATGATTCGACTTAAAGTCTGCTGACAGGTTTTCAGTTAATTTATCAGATTTATACCTGATTTTTTCCTTTGTTTTTAACATAATAACCTTTTCCCTAATTCCATGACTCCTGATAGGATAAACTGCAAATTTATATTTACCCAGATCAATTGTCATAGCATTTCTCCCTGTGTTCCCTTCTATCCGGTATTTTTCCCCTCCTTCACAAATATTGTCCTCAATATACTTTTCAACCTCTAAAGAGTTTCTGACTTTCTCAAGGAAATAAAATGCTCCTGTTACTTCTTTATTTTCTATTTTTACGCCCTCCTCTTTCATTTTTTTATCATTACAAGCTTCTCTCCTTTCTCTTGTTAAAAGCATCTATAAAAATTTGTAATGTACCCCAATTATATATAGTATAACCACTTGCAGCTTTTTTATTTTAATTATATTCTTTATTACGCATTTTTTCATATTCCTTCATCATATTATCCATAATTTTTAAATTATTGTGAAACTCAGCATTTTTCTTAAATCTGCTTTTCTTTCTTCCATCACTTTCCCTATCATTTAACTTTAAAAAGTTTATAGGTTTTTCTGAATAATTTATAACTGTATTCTGAATTTCATCATTAGATACAATAAGAATCTGGTCAAAATAATCTTTTTCCTCCTTATCTTCCAAATCTAAATATTCTCTCTTAAACTCATCAAATTTATATATTTCTCTAATCTCCAATAAATCTGATATTTTTCTTAAATTTTCAATATTTTTACTTATTTCTGTGTTTTCCAGGTCATAAATCATAACAACTCTTATTTTTTCAACTTCCTTATTGTTCCATTCTATTTCTTTTTCTCCTTGATATTTTTCAATATTTTCTCTCAAAATATCTTCAGCTATTTTATAATCTTCTGTTTCATAACTCCCATACAAAATTTCATTATTAGCTTTTTCCTTTTTTAAAAGGTACTTGTATAACTTAAATTTAAAATACGAGTATATTTTTATATCTTCTGTTTCTGATATTTTCCCTAGCATTTCATCCAGTAGCCTAAAATTTTCCTCTTCCTTCAGCTTAACCCCTGATGAAGTTACCTGTTTTCTACAGTTTATCTTTTCATTTTTAAAATTTAAAATCAAATATGTAAAAAAATCATATCTTTCACCTTTAGAATTCATTCTCCCATATTTATTAAAAAATTCTTCAAGTACTTCATATATATAACATAAATTCTTTATACCCAATTCTTCCTGAAACATTTCTATTTCTATAATTTCCGGTTTTGAAGCTATCCCGTTATATACTCTTTCCCATCTTTTCAATAATATATTTTTTACATATTCCTGTCTCACTTTTTCAAATTTGTTTATTTTCAGTTTTATAAGTTCGGCAGGTTCATCAGATGATATATATTTTTTATAATCTATATCCAAATCATTTAATACAGACCTCAAATCCGATTTCAACGTTGTCCTGTTTTCATTACTTTCCCAAATTTTTTGTCCAAACCTCATAATATTAATTTTTTTACTGCTTATTAGAATAAAAAGATAAATCATTTCTTTTCTCATTGAATTTAAAAATTTTAAGAAGAACTTCCATTTTAAAGAATTTTTATTATATTTACCAAAATAGAAGAAACATTTTTTTGTTTCCACTATCTGTCCAAGTTTTTCAGCATTTAACATATGATTTACAGTCTTCAGCTTTTCTGAAAAATTTTTCTCTGTAATAATTTTATTTTCAAATGCTTCTTTCTTACTTATAATCTTAAAGTTTAATATTTTTGATATCAGTTCTATTTCATCGTAATTAAAATCGAGCAAGAAATTCCACCTCATACCTGTTTTCTTATATGTTAACAGTTACAAGGACTGATTTTTAGGGGTATCATTAATTTTTTATTAATCTTTAAATCGCCCTAAAATCAGTTGTTTAACTCCTGCTCAATATTAATTAATCATTAAATGATATATTTTTATTCAACTTCTAATAATAACTTCTTCAGTGTTTCTGAACCTACTTTAGAATCGTTGATTTCACGTTTCCAATATTTGCTTCCCTTTACTCCATGAAATAGTCCATGTGTATGCATCAGAAAAAGATGCGGACGGTTACCTGTTTTTTCCATTTTTTCTACATATGAAAGCATCTTTTCCATAATTTCTTTTCTCGTAATATTTATTTCCTTACCATAATATTTACCAAATTCAGAAAGTATCATGGGATTGTCATAAATTTCACGCCCAAGCATTACTGAATCTACATTTTTTAAATGCTCATCAATTGCTTCAACAGTTTTTATTCCTCCATTTAGTTCGATATGCAGGTGAGGTTTCTCTTTCTTAATCCTGTATACTTCATCATATCTCAAAGGTGGAATTTCCCTGTTTTCCCTTGGATCAAGTCCTGCCAGTATGGCAATTCTCGCATGAATAATATACTTATTTACTCCTGCCTGCTCTGTTATATTGATGAAATTAAGCATATCTTCATACTTATCAAGAAGAGTTCTGCCATAATCATCCGGAAGAACCCCTTTTCCATCAATTCCTATCCTATGTTTTATGGAAACTGTTTTTTTAGTAGCTTTTTTCATTTCATGCACTATTTCAGCCACTAATTCCGGAAAAGCCATCAGATAGGCTCCCATTGCATTACCGGAAACTCTGTCTGACGGACATCCCACATTAAGATTTATTTCATCATAGTTATAGTCTTCTGCAATTTTTACTGCTTCATACGCTTCCTTTTTATTTGAAGCTGATATTTGTAAAACTATGGGAGTCTCAACTTCATCAAAACTAAGTATATAATCAGTATCACCCTTGATAATAGCCTGTGCCGTTATCATTTCCGTATACAGGGTGACATCCTTGTTTATCATTCTTACAAAATTTCTAAAATTTCTGTCTGTTTTATCAACCATTGGTGCAACACTTATTTTACTCTTCATATTTTCCATTCTAATTCCTTATTTTCTAAATCTTTTTTACTATTTTCTATAATATTTCATAGCTTCAGGTAAAAAGTCCTTTAAAGCCTGAATTCTTTTATCACTTGACGGATGCGTAGAAAGGAAATCAACTCCACTTCCATTTCCTTTTGCAGCCATTCTTTCCTGTACTTTTATAGCTTCCTCAGGATTATATCCTGCCATTGCCATAAATATCATTCCATACTTATCTGCTTCATATTCCTGTGTTCTATTAAATTTTAGAAGCCCTATTTGAAGTCCTTGACCTAACAAATCATTATTTATAATTTCTGTTGCACCACCTGTCAGAACATCTACAACTCCCTTTCCAATCATTACCACTCCAGCAGTCATCTGGTTACTTTTACCTTCAGCATGGTGACCTCCAATAACGTGACCTATTTCATGCCCCATAACAAACGCCACACCTGCATCTGTCTTTAAAACTGGCATAATTCCTGTAAAGAATGCTATTTTTCCACCAGGCATTGCAAATGCATTTAATTCCTCGCTTTTTATAAGATTAAACTCCCAGTTTAAGTTATTTACCTTTTTTGACATTCCATTTTCATTCATATATTTTTCAACTGCTCCTGATATTCTTCCACCAATTTCCTTTAATCTTTTTCCGTCAGCAGTATTATTTGCCAATAAATTTTTTGAAGCCGCTTCATTTATAAATTGTCTGTAAGCTGCAACTGAATCTCTTGCAACGCTTTCATCACTTACTAATTTTAGCTGTCTTCTTCCTGTAAGGGGTGCTGTTGTACAACTTGCTAAAAGTAACATCCCCAATATTGCTGCAATTATTTTTGAATTTCTTCTCATACTCATTTATATTTCCTCCTAAAGTTATTTACAATATAGCTTTTTCATACATCTCCTATTTTAATTATTTTATTATAACATATAAACATAAAACTGACTACTGTCAAATACTTTTTTACATAAAAATAGCTTAATTATTTTCCTTAAACTTTTAATTGAAAAAATACCTTTTATATATTATAATGAAGAAAATAATAAAAAGGAGAAAAAAATGTTTGCTAACTCATTAAAAACAGGAATGCTTATGTTTGCATTAATTATGCTGTTTACAACGATTGGAGGATTGCTGGGAAGTAGTGAAGGTGCATTTATAGGACTTCTGATAGCCGGTGGGATGAGTTTTTTCAGCTACTGGTTCAGTGATAAAATGGTTTTAAGTGCATATAATGGTAAAGAAGTTACAGAGCTAAATAATCCGAGACTATACAGAATGGTAAAAAATTTAGCTGCTAACGCAAAATTACCAATGCCTAAAGTTTACATTATTCCGGAAAGACAGCCAAATGCATTTGCCACAGGTAGAAATCCTCAGCATGCTGCAGTTGCATGTACTGAAGGTCTGCTTGAAATTATGAATGACAACGAACTGGCAGGAGTTTTAGGACACGAACTTGGACACGTTAAGCATAGAGATATCCTTATAAGCACAATAGCCGCAACTTTTGCAGGAGCAATTTCAAATATAGCAAGATTTTTGCCTTATTTTGGAAATTCGGGAGACTCAAGAAGACGTAGAAACAATACAGGAACTCTTATGTTATTCTCTTTTCTTGCCCCTATTGGAGCCGCAATTATTCAAATGTCAATTTCCCGTAGCAGAGAATTTATGGCTGACAGGGCAGGAGCAGAATTTTCAGGAAATCCTCTCTATTTAAGGGATGCATTGAATAAGCTTGAGGCATATAGCCATAATGTTGCAATGTCAAAGCAGAATCCTGCATACTCACATATGTTCATTGTTAATCCCCTTTCAGGAATCAAGGGACTTGCTGATTTATTCAGAACACACCCTTCTACTTCTGACAGAATAAAAGAACTGGAAAAAATGGCATACGATAAGCATCTAATGTAAGATTATAAAAATTTTTAAACTTTTAAAAACACTTATGAAAAATGATGTATAAATTTGTAAATATTATCATTTAATAATTTACTTTTATACATCATTTTTTGTTGTTATATACTATATTTTTTCTATTAAACACGAAAAAGGCTTATTAAAAATTAATAAACCTTCTATATAATTGAAGATGATATATTATGACTAAAATAAACTTATTCCTCTTTTAACAAGTCTAAATTCTACCCTTCTGTTGGCATTTCTTCCTGCTTCTGTATCATTACTTGCTACAGGATTTTCCTCACCTTTTCCAAGTATTTCTATTATTCTTGTTGGAGATAATCCTAATTCTATCAATTTTGCACTGACACTTTCCGCTCTTCTCAAAGACAGTTTTTCATTATATGAATTTATTCCTGTAGAGTCTGTATATCCAACTATAGTTACAACGTAATCATTTTTTTCAACATATTCTTTTATATCCTTTAATGTAGGAACTGCTTCTTCTGATAATTTTGAACTATTTAATTTAAATTTCAATTCATCAGCTTTGACACTAAGTAATTCCACTTTAGTAATATCAAGTTTTGAACTTCCAACCATTTTTGGTTCTGGTATAAAATCATCTTTTTTATTATTTTGCAGTTTGTTTTCTGCCTGTTGATCATTTTTTATTACTGTTGATGTTCCATCCTGTGACAATTCTACTGTTATCAAATCAGGATCCGAAGCTAAAGTAGGCTGCTTTGCAGGCTCTGTTACCGGAATATCTTTCTGTGCGTCTCCGTTTAATTCAACCGCATTTGGTTTTATAGAATTTTTTCTCATTTCAGATGTAGATAATTTTTCTGATACAGTTGGTACAGATAACGCCACCAACGATGATAATGCTACTAATGTAGGTTTTTTTACCATTTGATTTTCCTCCCTTACTACAAACTATGAATCCTTTACATATATTTGATATATATTTTCATAATTATATTTCATAATGTTGTATTTTCTCTTAGATTTTTCTTTTTATACTAAGATAATACCAAAAAAACAGAAAAAATACAAGCTTTTTTTTTAATTTTTTCATTTTTACAAAAAATTATATAAAAAATATATCATTAATATTGTATTTTTCCTGTTTTTAAAATAATTTAAAATATCAATAAAATTATATAGGGTAACTGTAATTTAATTATCTGACTTATTATATTAAGTATTCTTTCCCCTTATCAGACAATTTAAAAATCCTGTTTTCAATGTAAATAAGTTTCTTATCCATTGCTTTCTTAAGAACTTTATTTAAAAACATTTTTTCCCATCTTAAATGGTATTCCAGCGTATCTACTCCACACTCATCAGTTTCCTGAGGCGTATTCATATGATTTGCTATATGAATAAGTAATATTTTAACAGAAAACTCAAGTTTCTGGTTTCTTTTTCTCTTTATTGTGGAAATTAATCCACTTTTTGGAGAAAGTATTAACACTACAATAAACAATACTCCTATTATTAGAGCAATACTTCCTGCTATTGATACATCAAATAAAATTGCCATATTGTATCCGATAACTGATGCAACTGCTCCAATAAGTAAACTTAAAGCTATCATTTCCTTCAGCTTGTTTGTAAGCAGATATGCTGTTATTGGAGGGCCTATCATAAAAGCCACTACCAGTATGGATCCCACTGCCCCAAAGGAAGTTACTGCTGTTACAGAAACAAGGGACATAAGGATATAATGCACCAATACAGGCTGCATACCTAAAGTTACTGCCAGAGCCTTATCAAATGTAGATATTTTTAACTCTTTAAAAAAGATTGTAATAAAGAGAAAGTTAACTATAAAAATTATAAATATGCTTACTAGACTTTTTGCAACTGAAAATCCAAATATTTCAATTCTATTAAATGGTGCAAATGCAAGCTCTCCAAGCAAAACCGAATCTACATCCAAATGAACATTTTTTGTATATTTTGAAATTAAAATTACTGCCATACTGAATAATAAAGGGAAGACTATTCCTATTGCCGAATCTTCCTTTAACAGCCTTGTTGAATTAAGCAGCTCCACAAGATAAACTGTTAAAACTCCTACAATTCCTGCTCCAATAATTAATAATGGAGAGTTAAGATCATGAACAATGAAGAAAGCTAGAACTATTCCAAGCAATATTGTATGGGTAATCGCATCCGATACCATTGCCATGCTTTTCAGAACTAGGAAAACTCCTAATATAGAACAGGCTCCTGCCACAAGAATTGCAATCAGCTGTATTTCTAATCCTGCACTCATATTAAATCCCCCCCTCTGACTGATGAACCTGCTCTATAAGTTTTTCCTTTTCAGCCTTATACTTTTTAAGCTCTTCAGTTATTATTTTTCTTCTTCTTCTATTTCTAATTATTTTAAATACTATTCCCCTCTTAGTAGAAAATAGTATGCTGAAGACTACAATTATACTTATCAGCATTACAATTACAGGACCTGTTGGGAGGTCACTTTTACTTATACTTACTGCTGTTCCGATAAATCCGGAAATACCTCCAAAAATTCCAGCCAGAACAACCATTACTGAAAGTCTGTCTGTCCACTGTCTTGCAGCGACAGCAGGTGAAATTATCATGGCACTTATAAGTATAACTCCTGCAGCCTGTATTCCTATTATAACAGTAATCACTATTAGAAACGATATAAATAATCCAATGGCTTTTGCAGGAAATCCTAACGTACTGGCAAAATCAACATCAAAGGAAGATATTTTAAATTCCTTCCAGAATAGCACAATAACTATAAGAAGGATAATTCCTACATAAAACATAATATTTACATCTCTTTCGAGAAATGTTGATGCCTGTCCAAATATGAATTTATTTAGTCCTGATTTATTAGCACCTGGAAGTTTATTCAAATATGACATGAGAACTAGTCCCAACCCAAAGAATACCGATAATATAAACGCCAATGCACTATCAAATTTAATTTTAGTATAATTCTGAATTATCTGTATTAATCCAATACACATAATCCCCACACATAAAGCTCCTATCAGCAGGACTTCTGTATTTTTGCTATTTGTAATCATAAAAGCTATACATACTCCAGGAAGCGAAGCATGAGATACGGCATCTCCAAGCAGACTCTGCTTTCTCAGTACTGCAAAACATCCTATCATTCCTGAAACAATACCCAGCAGTGTACATCCCATAGCAACAGTCCTGAATGTATGATCTGTTAAAAGAAGTTTTAAAATATTCATTTTACTCCTCCTTTTTCATTTCTCTATTTTCTTTTTCCAAAGACTGGCCTATAGAAATCGAATAGTTTTTATTTTTATATGCCTTTTCTATATTTTCTTCAGTAAATACATCATCTACATGTCCTGATGCAACAACTGAAACATTTATAAAAGTCACATAATCAAAATATTCTTTTACAGTCTGTAAGTCATGGTGTACAGCAATCACTGTTTTTCCTTCATTTCTCAATTTTTTCAAAATATCGATTATTGATTTTTCCGTCTTGCTGTCTACTCCTTGAAATGGCTCATCCATAAAATAAATTTCAGCTTCCTGAACCAATGCCCTTGCCAGAAAGACTCTCTGCTGCTGTCCTCCCGAAAGCTGGCTTATCTGTCTGTCAGAAAATTCTTCCATTCCAACTTTTGCAATGGCTTCCTTCGTTTTTTCCTTGTCTATTTTACCTACCTTCTTAAGCCATCCAACCTTTCCATAACGCCCCATTTCAACCACATCAAATACAGTCGTTGGAAAATCCCAGTCTACACTTCCCCTTTGAGGAACATATGCTATTTTATTTCTTACTTTGCTGTACTTTTCATTATAAAACAGGACTTCTCCGGTAACAGGCTTTATAAGGTTGAGCATTGTTTTAATTAATGTCGATTTTCCCGCACCGTTTGGACCTACAATAGCCATTAGAACTCCTTTTTTTACATTTAGTTCAACATCCCATAAAACTGGTTTGTCTTCGTAGGCTACTGTCAAATCCTCCACTTTTATAATTATTTCATTATTCTGTTTATTTTCCATATTATTTGCTGTTGTCATAACTTAACCTCTACATTCTTCTTTTTATCTTTATTATATACCTATTTTAATGCATTTGCTATTGTATCAGCATTTGCTTTTACTGTTTTTATATAAGATTCAGTATTATGTTCCTTATCTCCTAGTGAATCTGAATAAAGTTCTCCACCTATTTTTATTTCTTTTCCTTTTGCCTTTACTGCTTCCTGTAATGCTTCTATACTTTTTTTAGGTACTGAAGATTCTACGAAAATTGCCTTTATATCCCTTTCAACAATGAAGTTTGCCAGATCACTTATATTTTTAGTACCTGTTTCAGAATCTGTAGAAACTCCCTGTATTGCCTTAACTTCAAGTCCAAATTGTTTTCCAAAATATCCAAATGCATCATGTGCTGTTACAAGCACTCTACTTTTTTCAGGAATTTCGTTAATTCTTCCTTTTACATATTCAGTAAGTTCAGCTAATTCTTTTTTATAGTTTTCATAATTCTGTTTATAATAGTCAGCATTTTTAGAATCCATTTCTGCTAATTTATTTGTCAATGCTTCAGCTTCTTTTCCCCAGAATTCTGTATTAAACCATACATGCGGATCTGGAGTATTTCCTTCCACCATTGTAACTTGACTTTTATCTATTGCTTCTCCTACATTAAGTATAGCTTTTTTCTGTTGTTCCATACTTTCAAATACTTCTGTCATTTTTCCTTCCAAATGAAGGCCACCATAAACAATTAAATCAGCTTTTGAAAGTTTATCAACATCTCCTGCACTAGCTGTATAAAGGTGTGGGTCTACTCCTTCTCCCATAAGCCCTTCAACTTCAACTTTATCTCCACCGATTATTCTGCTAAGATCTGCAAGCATTGTTGTTGTTGTAACAATTTTTATTTTTTTATCTCCATTTCCTGACTGAGCATTATCCTTTGCATCTCCACTTTTACTTCCACAATTTATTAGTGCAAATATCATTAATCCAAACATTATTACAAATTTAAAGTTCTTTTTTATATTTAACAGATTATTGTTCATACTTATCATTCTCCTTCGTATTTTTTTCTATAAATTTCTATTAGTTTAGCCGCATCATATGCGATTATTTTCGTTTTTTTATTACTATTCTCCAGATAAATCGGTCCATTAAAAGGATCTTTTTTTGTAACTTTATAACTTTCTTTTATTGTTATATCCATTTCTCTTAGATAATCGTATAATTCTATATTATCTTCTACACTTAATATTACTATTTCATCATCTTCTTCTGCCTCAGACAGTTTCATCATATTTTCTTCACTAAATTCATCACTGTCATAAAATATTGGACTTCCATGTGGACATTCTTTCGGATAGAAAAGAAATTTCTCAAGTTTTTGCAACATTTTTTCACTTGTTACATGTTCGAGAACTTCTGCTTCTTCATGTATTTCATCCTTATCATATCCTAGCTTTTCTACAAGGAATACTTCCCATACCCTGTGTTTTCTTATGATGTTTACTGCAATATCACTTCCTTTCTTAGTAAGCTTAATATTCCTGCCTTCTGAAATTAAATAATTTTCATTTGAAAGCTTTTTTATCATTTCGCTTACTGATGCAGGTGAAATATTCAGATATTCTGCTAAATTTTTATTTGAATACTGTTTTCTTTTTTTCAGGAGATATATTCCTTTTAGATAGTCTTCTAAACTTTTGCTCATTACCACTCCTTTCCACTTATCTTAACCAAGCCTAATTATTAATTAGGTTATCCTAATTTCTTTTATATGTTACCACTACTTACTTAAATTGTCAAGCCTTTTTTAAATTCTTATAAATAAAAAAAGAAACTGTTTTGAATAGATTTTAAACAGTTTCCTTCTGATACAGCTTCAATAAATAAAATCAAATAAATTTTATTTAAATGTAGATTAATATTATTTTTTAGAAACAACTACATTATCTACATTTGACCCAAGTTCTTTTTCAGCAATTAAATCTTCCAGATTTTCTTTTACTGTTACTAATTCCTCAAGACTCATATTTTCATAACTTGTCTGATTGGAGCTTTTTACATTTATACCTTGTTTTCTTAAAAAATCATCTATTTTATTTTGATTTTTTTTATACAGATAATATGTCACTGCTACTGCTCCAACTCCTGCTACTGCACCTATAAGATGCTCCTTTTTTACATTTCCAAATCCTATCATTTTTACCTCCTAAATTTTTATTGTAATGTTATATATCTATCATTCATATCATTACTTATTTTATTATAAAAAAATATATGATATATTAAATCATTTAAATTTTCAATTGAATTATCATCCTGTATATTTGCAATATAATGACACTTATTGTTTTCATCTTTTAATCTGTAAATTCTAACTATTTTATCTGAATGACTCCGTATTATAAGGTGTCTTCCGAACGTAGTCAGCCACATTAAAATTATTGTAATAACAGATTTATTATTAAAATATGATTTTAGCAAATATATTGCTGGTAAAATTTCAATATCAAAAAATCCTTTTCTCTTTGTATCACTGTAAGCATGTTCGATTATCGCTGCAGTTGTCAGTATTAATGCCGAATTATTCATACCTGTTTGCAGATTCTTCAATTTTCTTCCACCTAGGCTATAAAGAAAAGCTAATAAAATAGCTCCTCCTGAATACATTGAAAGTGAATTAATTGAATTTTCATAATAATCTTCTATTAATTTTACAGGCGACATATTATTCTCAATAGATATGCCTGTAATAACACGATAAATAATTTCCTGTAAATATACTTCTTCCTGATCAAATTTAACCAGAACTGTATTTATAATGCTATTATATCGTAAATATATGCTTTTATTTGTAGATTTAACCATCTTAGAAAAATTTTCCAGATTTTTAATTCGATGAGAAATTTTAAATCTGATTCTGTTAGGCAATTTATGCATTATAGTAACGTTCAACTTATTCATATTAAGATTCCTTTCTACTTATTGACATTATATTTTAATAATCTCAAAGAATTTCCTACAACTAAAATAGTTATGGAATTATGTAAAATAGAACTGTAAATAGCAGGAATCATTCCTGTTGCTCCTAATACAAGTGCAAAACTGTTTATTCCTATTGCCATCGTGAAGTTTTCCTTTATTATTTTCATTGTTTTTTTGGCTAATCCTACTACTCCTGGTATTAAAAGAGGATCATCAGAAGTAATCGTTACATCTGCAGCTTCCATAGCCACATCTGTTTTAGAACTTCCTAAAGCAATTCCTACATTTGCATACGATAAGGCTGGAGCATCATTTATTCCATCACCAATCATGATGACTTTTGAGCCAATTGACTGAAATTTCAAAATGTCCCTTGCCTTGTCTTCAGGTAAAAGTTCTGATTCATATCTGTCCATAGACATTCTTGAAGCTATTGTTTCTGCCTGCTGTCTTAAATCACCTGTTAAAAGTACAATATCATCTATTCCATGATTTCTAAGACGGTTCATAGCTTTTTTTATATTCTCACGTGGAGGATCTGAAACCCCTATTACACCTATCAAATCTTTATTTTTTGCTACGCATATAAGAATTTCACCACGATTTAAAATACCTTTTATAACATCGGAAGCATTATCAGTATAGATATCATTTTCCTGCATATATTTTTTGCTTCCAACACGTATCACATCATTATTTACTAATGTTTCTATACCTCTTGAAACCTTAATTTCTGTATCTTTATGTTCAGGAATCTGTATTCCTCTATTTTTTACTTCATTTAAAATTGCCACTGCTAAAGGATGTGATGACATTTCTTCAGCTGCTGCGGCAAATGCGAGAAGTTCATTTGTCTGCATATTCTTTTTTAACACTTGTAATGTCTGTATTTTAGGTTTTCCTTCTGTAATTGTTCCAGTCTTATCAAAAATTACTGTATCAGATTTTGATAATTCTTCAAGGTAGTTACTTCCTTTTATCAAAATACCATTTTTTGCAGCAGTATTTATTGCAGCAGAAAAAGCTGTTGCCGTAGATAATCTTATTCCACATGAGTAATCTATAACAAGCATACTTAAAGCTTTTTGTACATTACGTGTAGAAAAGTACACTATTCCCGCTAAAAGAAAGTTAAGCGGTATCAGCTGTGCTGAAAAAGTATCTGCATAAGACTGAATGTCAGCTTTATTAAATGAAGCATCTTCCACCAG
The DNA here is from genome assembly GCF_000469505.1 of Leptotrichia sp. oral taxon 215 str. W9775. Taxonomy (NCBI): domain Bacteria; kingdom Fusobacteriati; phylum Fusobacteriota; class Fusobacteriia; order Fusobacteriales; family Leptotrichiaceae; genus Leptotrichia; species Leptotrichia sp. oral taxon 215. Next base: position 98,499 of record NZ_KI272860.1, read on the forward strand.
TTTTATAATTCTTGAAACAGTTCTTTCATCTCCAACTTTTTCTGCCTTAACTGTAATACTTCCACTTTTTATTATTGTTCCGGCAAAAACTTCTTCTCCTGTTTTTTTAGTAACAGGCATATATTCTCCCGTTATTGATGACTGATCTATAACTGCACTTCCTCTTTCAATTATTCCATCAACACTGATTTTTTCTCCTGTTTGAACTAATACAGAATCCCCTTTAACTATTTCATCAATGGAAACTTTTTTTACTACACCATTATCAATCTGTTTCCATACATAACTTTCTCCTACACTGAGCATATCCTTAATTACGCCTCTTGTTTTCTTTATAGTATATACTGTAAGTAATTCAGCTATTCTTTCCAGTATCATAATTGTTAAGGCTGTTTTTTCATTTCCAAGCAGAAGACTGCTTATGATTGCAGTGGAACTTAAAGTATCAGCATTAGGCCTTTTGTTCTGTACTAAAGAATTTAGACCATTTTTTATTACAGGAAGTGCTAATGAAATAGTTGAAAGTATCTTATAATTAAATAAATATCCTAATCCTGTTCTTTTTTTAGGTCCGGGTAAAACGAGAAGGAGCAAAGATGTCAATATTTTCTGCATAATCTCCTTTGGAGACTCTTCTTGTAATTTTCTTTCAATAACATATTTATCTGTTTTCATTTTCTTTTCATTTTTATAAATCTCTACAAGATAGACATTTAAGGTATTTTGTAATAATGAAATCAGATTTTCTTCCAGTAATGAAAAATCATCAAAATATATAACAACTGTTCCTGTTATATTTGATATTTCAACACTTTGTATATAATGTACCTGTTTAAGCTGTTCTTCCACTTCTTTTTTATACATTCCAAGATACTTTAATGATCTGGATTTTATTCGAATTCTTCCATGTATTCTATGTATAATTTCACAGTCTAGCAAATAATTTTTATTTCCCATCAAAATTTCCCTCTTTCAATATTTTATAAAGAATATCTAGATTATCTTCTATTTCCTTTAAGGATTTGTTCTCATAAAATTCCGAATGTTCAATAATCAGTTCTGAAATTCTGTTCAGCCAGTTTAATATCTTATCTGCTGAAATATACTTTATGTCGTAATAAATAAGTACCTTATTAGTTCTATAAGAATACTCTATACTTTTTATTCCTTTTTTGGAAAGAATCAGTTCTGTTACCCTATCTTCATATTTTTTTCTTAATGTTTCAGGAATATCTGAAAGATTTGGAATTAAAAGCCTCAGTCTTCCAGGAATACTATGAACCACTCTCACCTGATTAAATAAATGATATGTCTTTTTCAACAATTTTTTTAACATTATGACTTATTCTCCCCTCTTAACAGGGATGAAGCCCACCATAGTAATGTCCATCCTGAAAGAATCGCATTACTTGCTCTAAGTTTTTTTATACCATAAAAACCAATAACTCCTGCTAAAACTGTCTTAACATTTAAAAAACCTCTACTTTTATTGTATATTGCCAAATCTAATACTTCAAATAACTTCTTTAATGCTACTTCAGTTTTTGAAGATTTCATTTTGAATATTTCTTCTTCCAAATGTAAAAGTTTTAATACAACTAAATATAAAAATGAATGTTCTATTGTGTTTTCATCAAAAATCAGCAGTATACTTCCATTAATAGGATTTACAACTACTTTTTCTATTCCTGAAATTCTCTTTATATTATTTTGAAATTCTTCTCTTAATTCAGTATTTTTCTTCAATACATCTGTCTGAAGTCTTAAACGACCAAGCTGATAATGTTTTACTTCTATAATTCCATAAAAATTCTGTAACATATTTTTACACCTTCTATATTTTTATTTCTATTTTTGTTTTGACGAATTACTTTAATAAATCTTTTTATTTGAATTTTTTATATTACGTTACTCAAATACTTCCGTTGCATTGTCAACTTCTTTTCCCAACGCAACATTTAAAGCTACTATTGCAACTTCAAGCTGACTTTCATCAGGCTCACTTGTAGTTATTTTTTGAAGCAATAAACCAGGCTTTGCAATCAATCCTGCAAATACATTATCCAAATGATAACTTGTCCATCTCTGCAGTTCATATGAAATCCCTGCAACTAAAGGAACAAACAGTACCCTTGTTACAAGCTTATAAAGTATAAGTAAAAGCGGATTCTGAGGTATTGTAAAAAATGTTGAGAATAATACATCAACAGTTGAAAATACTAATATACTTATAAACATTACAAGTAAAAGAAAGCTTGTTCCACATCTTGGGTGAAATCTGGTACATTCTTTTGCATTTTTAGGAGTAAGTTCCTTTTCCTGCTCAAAAGCCATTATACTTTTATGTTCAGCACCATGATATTCAAATACTCTTTTTATATCTTTAAAAAATGATATTCCCCATATATATCCTAAGAATAATACAAGTCTTATTGCCGCTTCCAGCACATTTGCAAGCAGTCTATTTTCCCTGAAAACATGACTTCCTATAAAAGACGGCAGCACCATAAACAATCCTACTCCAAGAAGTATTGATATAGCCACTGTTCCTTTTATTTCCTTGTCATTCATTTTTTCCTCTTCAAGCCCTGCCTGATTTGATGCAAATATAAGTTCCTTTGTCCCTACTACCATTGCATCGTATAAAGCCAGTACCCCTCTTACAAAAGGTATCTTCAGCCATTTATTGTTTTTTTCATTTAAAGCTATTTTTTTATAAACTATGCTTCCATCCTGTTTTCTTACAGCAGTTGCTATAGCTTTAGGTCCTCTCATCATTACACCTTCCACTACAGCCTGACCACCAACAACTAATTTCTTTTCCATCTTTTTCTCTCTTTCCAAATTAATCTTAAATTTATTCCCTATCTAGGGCTATTTTATTTTTCAATCTTGTTAACGCCTTATGTACATGTTCCGATTTAAACTTGCTTATTCCCTTTATCTGAGCTATTCTCTCAGGAGTTGCAAGCAGAATCATCTGAACATCCTGTAATTCTCCGGTAATAAGGTCAATGTCCTTTTTCGTTATTTTATTTATACTGCTAAGAAGACTGTATCCTCTTGATTTTATACCTTCATCCAAGCTTATATCCTTCAGATTGTATCCAAGAATATTAACAATATTTTCATCTTCAAAAAGTTCTTCTTTTGTGAGATTTCTAATATTTTCCACTACTTTATCAGCCTTTTCCCCTTCCATCTTATAATCCTTTATAAGGGCAAGGAAGCTTTCATTTTTATTGAGCATTATCTCTTCATACTGTATTTTTACAAGCCTTGACTCCACCCCAAGCTCTGCCATATAATCCAGAAGTTCCTCAGACATTTTAAATAACAATCCATACATTCTTATAACTTCAACAACATCATATAATGTTACCATATTGTCAAATTCAAGAACAGAAAGATTTGTCCATCCTTTTTCTATTCCTAAGGAATACTTTTCAAGTGCCGTTATCGCCTGCGATGATTTTACAAGCAGGTTACTCAGTTCATTTAGAGAATATATAAAATCACCTTTATAAACTGTTATTTTATTTCTTCTTTCAGAAACGGCTATTACAAGGTTACCCTTCTGTTTTGCTATCCTATGTGCCGCCTGATGTCTCGTACCACTTTCATCTGTTTTTATATTTGAATCAGGCTGAAGCTGTATATTGGCTCCATATATTGTTTTTATATTTTCAGACAGTATTATGGCTCCATCCATTTTTGACAGTTCATATACCTTCTGAGGTGTATATGCTGTATTTAATTCAAAACCGCCCCTCATTACATCTGATAATTTTTTAGGATCTCCTAAAACAATAATTGCTCCAAGATTTGCTTCCTGTATTCTATCTATTGCTGCTCTCAAAGGCTTACCTGGAGACATTATCGAAAATAAATGTTCCAGTATCTGTTTTTTAGCTAATTTCGTTTTTTTCAATTATTTCACCCTTTCGATTAACTCACTTATATTACTTATATAATTAAGTTTCAATTTTATTTTTTCCTTCTTCAGATCAGCTTCATGGCTTTTTGGGAGATAGACCCCTGTAAATCCAAGTTTTTCCAGTTCAGTTATCCTATTTTTTATAAAAGAGACTTTCCTTACTTCACCTCTTAGCCCCAATTCTCCTATAGCGGCAATTTTCTGGCTTATAGGTATTTTATTAACTGAAGAGAGCAGGGAAAATACTACTGCCAAATCTGAACTTCGATCATTAAGTTCTATTCCCCCAGGAATATTTATATATATATCCTTCGAATTAACATCTACATTTAATGAACGTGACAGGACAGCACTCAAAATCTCCACCCTGTTTCTGTCATAACCTTCAACTGTTCTTCTAGGCATTCCAAAATTTGGAGTTCCAAGAAGTGACTGTATTTCAAAGAGGAATACACGGCTTCCTTCAAATATAGGTACAATAATACTTCCAATATTTTTTTCCTCCCTGTCGCTTATAAAAAACTCAGAAGGATTTTTTACTTCACTTATTCCGTTTTCCTTCATATCAAATATTGAAATCTCATTTGTTGAACCATATCTGTTTTTTATGGAACGGACTATCCTATAATAACTGTTTTCTTCTCCTTCTATCTGTAAAACTGCATCAACCATATGCTCCAGCAGTTTAGGTCCTGCAAGTTTTCCATCCTTGGTTACATGCCCTACAATGTAAAAAGCTATTTCATATTTTTTTGCTATTTCTATTATTTTTAGTGTTGTTTCCCTTATCTGAGTTACACTTCCAGGCACTGAATTTACATTTTCAGAGTACAAAGTCTGTATAGAATCTATAACTACTACCTTCGGCTTATCCTCTAAAACAACTTTTTCTATCTTTTCTATATTTGTATCGTTAAGAATATATAAATTTCCACTATTTACGTTTATTCTTTCTGCCCTCTGTTTTATCTGTCTTGGAGATTCCTCCCCCGAAACATAAAATACATTTCCTATTTTGGAATATTCTTCAGACAGCTGCAGCAGAAATGTTGATTTTCCTATTCCCGGACTTCCGGTAATCAGTACTACTTCACCTTTGATAAGTCCTCCTCCAAGGACTCTGTCAAATTCCTCATACTGAGTTACCATTCTAAATTCCTTTGCTATTTCTATCTCGCTTATTTTACTGATTGAAACTTCTTCCGACTGAATATTTTTCAGCGTTCTCTTTATATCCACCTCTTCTTCAAAAGTCCCCCACGAGTCGCAATTTGGACATTTTCCAAGCCATTTTTGCGAATTATAGCCACATTCAGAACATATGTATTTAGTTTTACCATAACTTCCTTTAGTTGCTGCCATAATTTACCTCTCCTTTTAATTATATTTCCATTTGTTTAACCTTTTCTATCATTCTTTTCTCAACATTTTCTGGAACAAACATTTTTAAATCCCCCTTGTTTTGTGCTATTTCCTTCACCAAACTGGAACTTAAATATAAATATTCCCTTGAGGCACTTAAAAATATTGTTTCAAAATCACTTTTTGCCAAAGTCTTATTTGTTAGGGTAAACTGCAGTTCATATTCATAATCTGATAATGCCCTAAGTCCTCTTACCAGTATATCTACTTTTTCTTCCTTGATGAAATCTACCAGAAGTCCATTAAATACTTTTATTTCAGCCTTTATATTTTCTTTTTCAAGTATTTCCTGTATCATCTGACATTTTTCCTCATCTGAAAACCATGCTCTGTTTTTAGAAGAATTTTTAAAAATCCCAATAATAACTCTATCAAATAATGCCACTGAACGTCTTATTATATCAATATGACCTTTCGTCACCGGATCAAAACTTCCCGGATATAATGCTGTTTTTTCCATAATTTATCCTTCCCTTCATTTATCCAGCCTAATATTTTATTTTAAACACTTAGTTTAAGAACTTAGATTATTTTTTCTATTTTTTTCCTTTTATATAGTTCAGAGCTTCCTTAGCAGCTTTTTTCTCAGCTTCCTTCTTACTTTTTCCTATTCCATGTCCTATGGTCTTATTATTGTGTTTAACCGAAACTTCAAAAATTTTGTTATGATCCGGACCTTTTGTCCCTGTAAGTTCATATTCAGGAATTTTTTTATATTTACTTTGAAAAACCTCCTGCAATATTGTTTTGTAATCTCCTGTTCCTTCAATATTATCAAGTTTTTCAAGCTTATCAAGAATAAAACCTAGTGCAACATTCTTAGTTGTATAATAATCTGAATCCTTAAAAATAGCTCCTATCAATGCTTCAAAAGCATCCCCCAATATTGATTTTCTTTTTCTCCCTCCGGAAGAAATTTCGCCATTACTCAAATATAGGTAATTTCCAAGTTCTATATCACTTGCAATAGATGAAAAAACAGGTTCACTTATTATCTGACTTTTTAATTTTGCAAGTTCCCCTTCCTTTTTTCCTTTTCCAAGACTGTATATATATTCTGTTGCAATCAGGTTTAATACTGCATCTCCTAAAAATTCCAGTTTTTCATTATCAAAATTTTTAAATGCACTGTTTTCATTGGCATAAGATCTATGGGTCAGAGCTTCTTTTAAATATTCTTCATTTTTAAACTTGTAATTTATTTTCTTCATAAGTTTATCAGTGTTACTTCCATTTATCATTTAAAACAACTCCATTTTATAAATTAATGTTTTCCTAGTCAGAAAAGGGCTGCTCTGAACAGAAATTCATTTGTCCTGAAACAGTCCCTCCCTATAAAATTATTAACTATTGAAAACTATTAAGCCATCCTGAATCATTCAGTAATATTTATCAGATTCTATCCTCTATATTTTCTGAAAGCCAGAATAGCGTTATGTCCTCCAAATCCTAGTGAATTTGAAAGTCCTACTTCTATATCTCTTTTTTCAGCTTTATTTGGAATGTAGTATAAATCACATACAGGATCAGGATTTCCCTGATTTATTGTTGGTGGCATTATTCCTTCATCAATAGCCATTGCAAGGAAAGCGGCTTCGATTCCTCCTGCTCCACCAAGTAAGTGTCCTGTTGCACCTTTTGTAGAGTTTACACCTATTTTATAAGCATGTTCTCCGAAAGCTGTTTTTATTGCCTGAGTCTCATTTTTATCATTTGCAGGTGTAGAAGTTCCGTGAGCGTTAATGTATCCAACTTCTTCAGGTTTGATATTTCCCTGCTCTAAAGCCATTTTAATAGCTCTTGCAGCTCCTTCTCCACCATCTGAAGGTGCAGTCATATGGTAAGCATCTCCTGTTTCTCCATATCCTACTACTTCAGCATATATTTTTGCTCCTCTTTTTTTAGCGTGTTCCAGTTCTTCTAAAATTAAGATTCCTGCCCCTTCAGCCAGAACAAATCCATCCCTGTCAGCAGTAAAAGGTCTTGAAGCCTTTTTAGGATCAGGATTTGTAGAAAGTGCCTTTAAGTTAGCAAATCCGGCTATACCACTTGGAGTTACAGTTGCTTCTGTTCCACCAGCTATCATTACATCAGCCTTGTTTAACAGAATAGTCTGAAAAGCATCCCCAATAGAGTTTGTCCCTGATGCACATGCTGTAACTACTGTTTTATTTGGTCCTTTTGAACCTACATAAATAGAAGTATTTCCTGATGCCATATTCAATATTGCAGCTGGAATGTAGAAAGGAGAAATTTTTTTTGGCCCTTTTTCTACAAGCTTACGTATTTCCTGCTCAATTATATCAAGTCCACCGATTCCAGAACCTATTATTGTACCAACTCTTTCAGCATTTTCAGGAGTAATCTCGAATTTTGCATCTGCTAATGCTTCTTTTGTAGCGGCAATAGCAAACTGAGAAAATCTTCCCATTTTTTTAAGTTCTTTCTTTTCTATATAATCTTCCGGATTAAAATCCTTAACTTCTCCGGCGATATGTACAGTATGTTCTGAAGTATCGAAGGCTGTAATCTTATCTATACCGCACTCTCCATTCAACAAATTCTTCCAAGTCTTTTCTTTTCCTGTCCCTAATGGAGTAATCAATCCAATCCCTGTAACAACTACTCTTCTCATTTATACACCTCACAATTTCGTTTTAGTTTTCTTTTTTCATACATTAACCAAGTAGTTATATTATACTAATTTTTTCTAATTATTTCAATAAAAAATGGGGGAAAACCCCCAATATTTTTTTAATATTTAATTATTATTTTGATTCAATGTACTCAATTACATCTTTAACTGTTTTAATTTTTTGAGCATCTTCATCAGGTATTTCCACATCAAATTCTTCTTCAAAAGCCATTATCAATTCAACTGTATCTAAAGAATCTGCCCCTAAATCATCAATAAATGATGCATCTTCAGTTACTTGATCCTCATCCACTCCTAATTGATCTGCTACTATTGATTTTATTTTTTCTAGCATAGCAATGCCACCTCCATTTTATTATTTTCAAATTATTATATCAAAAGAATTGAAAAAATGCAACTCTTTTTAAATAACTAATGTATTTATTGCTTCAACATTTTCAATATTGATTACTTCTATATTCTTATTTATCTTTTTTATAAGCCCTGCAAGAACTTTTCCGGGACCTATTTCATATATTTTTGTAACTCCGTTTTCAGCCAGTTTATTTATTGTGTCAACCCATTTTACCGGACCAAAAGTTTGTCTGTATAATTCTTCCTTTATTTCATCTGCTGAAGTTAAAATATTAGCAGTTGTATTTGCAACAAGAGAAACTTCTGCATCATTCCATGTGTAATTTTCAAATTCCTGTTTCAATTTTTCTGCAACAGGCTTCATCAGTGACGAATGGAATGGTCCTGATACAGCAAGAGGTATAGCTCTTTTTGCTCCTTTTTCCTTAAATACATCAAGACTTTTTTCTATTGCTTCCTTTTCCCCTGCAATTACTGTCTGTTTAGGTTCATTAAAATTCACTGCCTCAACTGTTCCGTCAATTTCACTACATATTTTTTCAATTTCTTCTGCCGGAAGTCCTAAAATAGCTGCCATACTACCTTCGATTTCAGCAGTTCCCATTATTTCCCCTCTTCTTGAAATAAGTTTCATTACATCCTTTTCTCCAAGTATTCCTGCCGCATATAAGGAACTGTATTCTCCTAAGCTATGTCCTGCAACATAATCTGCATTTACTCCCTTTTCTTTTAAAAGTTTAGTTAAAAACACTGAAAATAATGCAATGGCAGGTTGTGCATACTGGGTATTTTTCAATTCCTCTTCTGTTCCTTCAAATAAAACTCTCTTTATTTCTGAATTTCCTGTACTTTCAAGTATTTCATCAATTGCTTTTTTATTTTCATCATTTACTTCATCATACAGTTTTTTCCCCATTCCAGGATACTGTGTTCCCTGACCAGGAAATACAAAAGCAGTCTTTGACATCATTTCCTCCTTTAAGTAATTATTATATCATTATTTTTAACTGTGTATCTATTTATTAAAAATATAGATTTTTATATTTCAATAGATTTTTTATATTATTTTATTTCCTCTGCATCTTCAATATCTGTAGTTTTTTTAGAATCATCTGCTTTATAAGTACTTTTATAAACAGGTTCCTGCTTTTTCAAGCTCTTCTTATTTTTTTCATTAAGTCCCAGAACAAATATTACAACCCCTGCTACTAATGTAATTAGAGGAAACGCTATTTCAAAATATTCAGTAAAGAATTCTTGAAAATAAAGATATAATCCTACTAAAGATAAAGATGTTCCTAGGGTATTTTTTTTCTGGAGTATAAAGTAAATCCCTAGCAATACAAGTATTATCTGATAATTAAATACATACATTAATATACTTTCCGGAATGTATTTTTGAAACAGATAAAACAGACTTATGAAGATTATTAAAAGTCCCCCTGTGATTTTTCTATTCATTTCAATCTCTCCTTCCAACTATTTTTCCATTTTTAATATTTTCATTATTTTGACCATTCAAATAAAATTGAACCGTAAGTCAGTCCTCCACCAAAACCGACTATAACAACCTTGTCTCCCTTTTTCAGTCTTCCTTCCCTGTTGGCTTCATCAAGGGCTAAAGGTACTGATGCTCCGGAAGTGTTACCATATTTATGCAGATTTACATAAAATTTTTCCATTGGCTGTTTAAATCTCTTTGATATAGATTCTATTATTCTTATATTTGCCTGGTGAGGAACAAATAAATCAATATCATCTGCTGTAATGTTTGCCTGTTCCAGTATATTCTCAACTGTTTCAGGGAATACCTTAACTGCAAATTTGAAAATTTCCCTTCCGTTCATTTTTAAATAGACATCTTTATTGTCTAGTGTTTCATGGCTTGCAGGAGTTCTAGATCCTCCAGCCGGAACAAGAAGTTCGCATGCTCCTGAACCGTCAGCAACAAGATGGCTTGAAATAAATCCTCCTGTTTCTGTTTCTCCTAAAACAACTGCCCCTGCTCCATCTCCAAAAAGGATACACGTTCCCCTGTCTGTCCAGTCTGTAACTCTGGACATAGTTTCAGCTCCGATTACAAGTACTTTTTTATATATTCCTGCTTTAATAAAACTGTACCCTGTTGTAAATGCATAAATAAATCCTGTACATGCCGCCGAAAGATCAAATGCAGCAGCTTTAATTCCAAGTTTATCCTGTACCAGTGCCGCTGTAGACGGAGTAAAGTGATCAGAAGTCATTGTCGCCACAATTACCAGTTCTATTTCATTTTTATCAATTCCAGCATTATCTATTGCATTCAGAGCAGCCCTGTAAGCTAAATCTGAAGTTGCTTCGTCAGCAGAAGCTATTCTTCTTTCTTTTATTCCTGTTCTTGTACTTATCCATTCATCATTTGTATCAACCATTTTTGCCAAATCATCATTTGTCAGAATTTTTTCAGGTGCAAAAGAACCCGTTCCCAATACTCCTATTTTCATTTATTCACCTCAGTTATTATTTTCTTTTGTTTTAATTATGACTCATGAAAAGTTTAATTTTTCTAATTGTCATATTATTTTAGAGTATAACAAATATTTCATAAATTGACAATTATTATTTTATGTTTTTATTCTTTGTTTTGTAAAAATTTCTTTAACTACAAAAAAAAGCAAGACTATCTCTATCTTGCTTATATATTATTCAGCGTCAGCTGTACTTTCGTCTGTAGCAGGTTGTAAAACTTGTCTACCTCTGTATACACCTGTATCTAAATTTAATCTATGAGGTCTTCTCACAGTTCCATCAGCTTCTACGATTATGTTAGGTGCTTTGATTGAATCGTGTGCTCTTCTCATATTTCTTTTTGCTTTGGACGTTCTTTTCTTAGGTACTGCCATTGTTTATCGACTCCTTTCCAATAATTGGTATGTAGTAAGCATTATTAAAACTAAATATTGCTTTTGAATAAATTATAATACAAATAATTATAATAAATAAGTTGCCATTTGTCAAGTAATTTTATAAACTTTTCCCCTATATTTTTTATATTTTATATTTTTCCTATATTAGTTCAAAGTTTCATATGGTCACTTTAATGTTTTTTTATAAAGGGATGCCTTATTTTTTAATTTAAGACATTCCCTCCATTCCTTTTTTATCCAAATAATTCCGTATGTTTCCTAAATACATTATATAAATGTCCCGGTGTTATATATTCCAGCTTTTCCCTATAATGATTTTCAATTTCTTCTACCCTGTAATTTAACAGATCATAATCTTTATAATAATTTCTTACTATAAATCTTATTACTTTAAAACAGAAATGTGAACATATTGTCGTTGTCCTGTCAGGCGAACCTTTTATAAACTCTTTATTTCCAAGACCAAGATCTCCTATTTTGTATATTTTCATGGCTTTGTCATAATTATAATTTTTATAATAATTTTCAATAAATTTATATACTTCATAAAATTTTTCTTCAGGAATTTTCAGTTCAAATATTTCATTTATATTATCCACATAGCTTTTTGTTGACTTTAACCTGTCTTCAAGAAACCATTTTTTCTTTCCGTCTTTTCCATTATTTTCGGCATAGTCATAAACCCTGTCATTTCTCAGTCCATTTTCAGTATCCTGTTCCACTGTTATTATTTCCACATGTATAAAATCAGACTTAAGATTGGTTTTAATAACCTGCTCTATAATATTATCTCCTCCTCTGCAGAAGGATATGAATATTTTCTTCATTTATATATTCCTTTCATTCTGTCGTATGCTATACGGTATTTTCTTAAATCATGTCCTTAAACTGATTGAAAAATTTCATAAAGTTCTGTTTCAGGTCTTCTAAATCCAGCTTTATTTCTCCTGTTTCCTTATTTATATTGTTTTTCAGATATTCTGAATAACCAAATCCTATTCCTTTAGTAATTCCTGCAGCAACTCCTGCATTTGCAGTCCATCCTATAACCGGAATAACCTTAAGCAGACCTGCTGCAAGCTTTCCAACCTGTGCCACTCCTGTAATAGTTATTAATGCCGCCGCTATATCAGTAAATGTATGTGTTCCTGCATCTACCCTGTATATAGTATTTATATCAACAACCATTTTTGTCTGTAATGCCGCCAATGCAAGTGAATCTGCAAATGGTAAAGGAGTCGCTCCTATTGCGGCTGCCCCTGCGGCATACCAGTTAGTCAGTACATCTGCTTCTTTTGACATTGCTTCTATTCTATCTTTCAAGACTGCTGTCTGTGCTTTTTTAATTGCATTTCTTCTTCCTTCAGACATATATTTGTATGTTTCCTCAAGAAGTTCTTCTGCACCTTTAGGCTTTAATTCCACAAGGTTATCTTCTATTTCCACTTCCTCAGTTATACTTCTTACTCTTACAATTGCTTTTGCTTCAGGAAGAAGGTTATCTTCCACCACTTTATTTACAAAGTTTGACTCCCTCTTTGATTCTCTTTTAGTAAATACTCCTATTACAGGTATTCCAGCTTCACTTAAAATTTTTAAAAGTTCCCTGTCTGCTTCTTCTACCCTGTCTCCTCTTTCGCTTATACATAGCCATGCAATATGAATATCATCATTTTCATCTGGTGAATCCTGTCTCAATTCCAAATATTTCTTTATATTATCCAATGTTTTTTCATAATCTTTTGCTTCTATTCCTTTTGTGTCAAAAAGCGTAATATTATCATTTTCAAAGTCATACTCCTGTATTTCCTGTGTTACAGGCTGACCATCTCCAACTTTTGCAACTTCTTTTCCAAAAATATAGTTTATAAGTGAACTTTTTCCTACACCTGTTTTTCCTGCAACAATAATATTTACCTTTTCCTTATTAATATTCTTTTTTGATTCATATTCACTGTAAGTTACTTCTCCTGTTGAAGCATCAACTGAATCCTTAAGTAATTCCACTACTTGTAATTCTCTTCCTGTTTCATTTCCTTTTTCTTCCATTTCACTTTCCTCCTCGAATCCTATATGTTTTTTAAATTCCATAACATCCATTTTATCCTCTCTCCCTTCCCTCTAATTATATTAATTTTGCTTTTAATTGTCCAGTATATCTTTTATAATTCTGAAAAAACTTTTCTTTTTTTCTGATACTTTTCCAATATTTAGTTTCTGTATTTCAAGATTGTCATTTTCCAATCTATACAATGTATTTGTTTTAAGTTCAAAACAGTTCATAATATTTGTATGGAATGCTCCTGAATCCAGATTAAAACAGTTATTATAACTGGTTACTTCATTTTGTGGAGTATGGCCATAAAACACTGTTTTCCCTGTATTATTTTTCATGTACCAGTTATCTCTAGTCCAGACTACATATGTCTCATCCTGATTTTCCAGAGATTTTTCAAAATCTATACCCGCATGAACAAATATACAATTTTCACTTTCCACGATGTGGGGCATTTCTTCAAAAAAGTCAAAAAGCCATTTTTCTTTATAAAATTCTTCCCAGTAATCTATAATTTCCTCGAATTTGTTCTGATGACGGAAAAAAGAATATACTGTTCTTTCTCCGCCATTAAACATCCAGTTTGCCTTATGATTCAAATCATTTCTGGATTTTAAGATTGTATCTTCATGATTTCCCAACAGATGAATTACTTTATAGCCTTCATTCTTCAAATCAATGTATTTTCTATACATTTCATATGTATATTCTCCTCTGTCGCAGCTGTCTCCTAAAATTATTAGCAAGTCATTTTTTGTAAAGTTGATTTTACCAAATATTTTTTCAAAAAGATCGTATCTTCCGTGAATATCTGTCATAATGAATATTTTTTCATAATCCTTCTCGCTTATTCTCTGAACTTTTACCTTCATTTTTCTCCTCCCTTGAAATTATTATAACTTCATTATTAATATTTCAATAGTATTTATGGAGTAATATAAAAACTCCTCTGCTATTGATAATTTATTATAGCAAAGGAGTATGGACATAAAGTGTCCTTCTTATTAATTCTTTTGTATCTTTATTTATATTTTTAGTTTTTCAATTATCTGAAAATTTTTAAATCCTAATTTTTGTGCTTCTTCATCTGTTTTATATTTACATAATTGTTTTAAAGCTTTTTTTATTGCTCCTCCTGGAAAATCAGCATTAATTTTAAAAACCAGGTATTCCATAATCACAACTGTAAGAGCAATTTTATTAGTAGTAGTATTACTTTTAATGTCATATATATGAAGTTTTTCTTTCATTTCTTGAATTTGAATTTTAGGTTTAGTTGTAAATTCAATATCAACAATATTATGATTATGAGCTGAAAGATTTATTTGCTCTTCAAAGGTTAAATGTATACCTTTATAAACATTACTATACATGATTTCTCCCTCCCTATAATTAAAAAACCTTTGCATAGGTCAGAACCCTGTACTATTTAAAGTACTGCAAAGGTATTGATATGTCTTATTATATATTAAAATTTGACAATTGTCAAGATTTAAGATACAAGTTCCTGATAGCTTATTTTTCTTCAGTTCTTATATATGACTATCTTTCTTTAAAAATTCTCTTGTTATTGATAATTCATACAAAATATCTTTTTAAATAATTATTATATTTTTTTCATATTTCATCTTGAGTTTTTTCTTGTAAAAGGCAAGTCCTATGTAAATTATCTCAGTAACTCCATGATTTATGAGCTCTGTATCGTATTTCTTTTCCTTTATCTGTCCAAATCCTTCTTCTGCATAGCTTTCCAGTTCTTCTTCACTTTTAGATACTTTGAACTCGAATATGTATCCAGGATTTTCCTTTTTCTTCGGTTCCAGTATAAGATCTGCTCTTCCATGTCCGCTTTCCCTTTCTGAAAGCCTTACATAATCATTCATTAAAGCAACAAATATTCCTATAAGAAACACCTTATAATATTTTTCATCCTTATCTGTATCAAAGTAACTTAATGAAGAAATTACTTCATTCTGAAGTATTTCACCAAATTTTTCAATATTTCCTGCTCTCAAATATCTTATAGTATCCGAAAATTTCTGATAATTTCCTGTAAATCTATCTATAAACCTGTCTTCAAAAAATTCCATTATTTCCCTGTTTGGTATTCTTATTGGATGTTCCTTGTCTTTTTGTTCACCTGAAGTTGTAAGATATCCACTGTAAAGAAATAATTCCCATATTTCATTTATATCATCTGTAAATTCAGTAAAATCCCTTATTTTTTTATATACTATTTCTTTTCTGAAAAGCTTTTCAAGGTCATCAAAAATCTCCTTGTTTCCTCTGTCAAGAAGTTCATTTATTGTTTCATTTCCTGCTGTTCCCTGCCAGTAGGGTTTTAATTTCCCATTATCCAGAAAGTTTATAATTGACCACGGATTATAAACTTCTATATTTCCAAACTGATATCCGTCATACCAGTCCTTTACATCATTTATTTCATATTCAAGGTTGTAATATTTCAGCCCTTCCAGAACTTCTTCTTCTGTCATTCCATAATATTCTGAATATTTCTCACTAAATATACTGTTTACTTTAAGATTATTAAGGCCTGAAAATATCCCTTCCTTTGCTATTCTCAAAATTCCTGTCATTACACTGAACTGAAGGTGTGCATTACTTTTCAGTACTGTACTGTATAAAGAACGGTAAAGGGCAAGTACTTCCTTTTTGTAACCGTTGTTGTAGCCTGAAACTATCGGTGTGTCGTATTCATCTATAAGAACTACTACCTTTTTATTATGATATTCATATAAATATCTCAAAAGATTTTTCAGTGAATTTTCCCAGTCTGCTCCCTCTTCATCTAGCCATACCTTGTCAAAATCACTCAAATCCTTTTTATTTAACTTTTCCCTTAAAAATTCAAACTCATTGTATAGATAAGTTATCAGCCTTCTAGTCAAGTAATAACATTTTTCCCAGTTTAATGCCTTTATATCTTTAAAACTAAGATAGATTACAGGATATTCCCCCTGCTGATCCATGTATTTACTTTTTGAAATGTATAAATTTTCAAATAGCTTTCTATTTTCTTCCTTCTTTTTCAGATTAAAGAAATAGTTGAGCATTGACATATTTAATGTTTTTCCAAATCTTCTTGGCCGTGTAAACAAAGTCACTCCGGCACTGTCATCCAGAAGACTTTCTATCATCTTTGTTTTATCTACATAATAATAGTCCTCTTCTATTATTGTCTTAAAATCATCAATTCCTATTGGTAAAGGCTTTTTATCTCTCATTTCTTCCACCTCTTTTCCTGTCAGTTCTTTTAATTTCCCATCCTTCATATTAATTTCCCCCCTCTTTTATTTTCTTACATTTTTTCAATAACCTCAATTATTTTATAATGTATTTTATTTAATTATATTAATTTTATGTTTAAATGTCCAGTATGTCTTTTATATTTCATTTCAAGTACCTTCTTTGAGGCACAAATCCAGTATAAAAGCATAAATTAATATAGCAAATTATATCCTAACTCCCTCATGGCTTCTTCCGCTTCCTCAAAACTGCTGTATGTTTTCACAAATAAATCTTCCCTATATGAAGTAATATTGCTGTTTTTATCTAAAACAAGATCCTTTACTTCCATTGCATAAACATTGGATATTCCTGCTTTCCCTTTATTAATGTACTTAAACCCTTGGGATGTTTTCTGTTTTTCCTTGATTAAATGTTTAGAGTTACTGCTTATAAAATATTTAAAGACTAAATGTCCGTTATTATCCTGTTTATAATAAATATTTGGCAGCAACTTGTATTCAATCAGTTTTGAATCTGCATCAACAGCTGGACTGTCATAAAGTTTTTCAAGCGTATTCTGAGAAATTTTTGTTATAAATCCTTTTAAATCTTCAGCTTCATTAATATTTTTTACTACTTTCTGCAGTCCTTCTATTTTTATTTTCAGTTTTGTGTTTCTGATACGGATTTTCAATTTTTTTGCCATTTTCTTGTCATATTTAAATTCAACATCTGCAATATCACCATTTTTAAAAGGTCTATCCACATGATATTCAGGAATGATTTTTACATTGTTTAGAAAATCCAGTTTTCTTTGAGATTTCTTATCCTTCTTTTCCTTTAGTTTACTGTAATAATTGGTATTTATTGTCCTTGATATAAAAGCCCCTTCTGAATCTCCCTCCACTCTAATAGTGTATACCTTGCTAAAATCTACATTTTCCAAAAAAATGTAATTTGCTCCGACATAATAAAGGCCAAATACTATTATAATTACTCCAAATAAAATTTTTGGACTCCATTTAATCGGGAATTTTTTCTTGTCATGTTTATTATTTAAGGATTTCTGAGATTGTTCATTTGTATGATTCTGTTTATTATTATGATTATTTTCTATATTATTCCGATTATTCATAGTTTCCTCCTATAACACGCATAAGATGATCTACTTCGAGCATTCCCAATGGTTCTGTATTTAATCCAAATCCATTCAGGAATCTTTCTTCGACTAGAGTTTCTATATTGTCTGCTTTTGAATCAAGTTTAAATATTCTCTCTACAATGCCTTCATCTGAAAAGGAATAGACAATTTTGTAGAAATTTCCATTTTCCTCAATAATTTTATAGTTAGAAACATATGTATTTACATCTTTAGCCTTTTTTTCCAGTTCTCCGGTACGAGTTTTTATATTTGGTAAATATGAATCCTTTTCATAAACTGTATTAATTACAGAGACTTTCTTATCTGGAATTTCACTATTTGCATCAAAAATAAGTTCAGCTGTAACTCCATCTTTTGTTTCTGAACGGCTTAAAATATTATTGTTTTTATAAATATCTATTCTTTTTATTCCACTCTTTTTATAATTTTTTTCATATTCCCCTTCTAATTTACCATCTTTCACAAAGAAATATCCGCTGCTGTAAAATGTGTCAAATGTAACCTTTCCTGTAAAAATATTTCCTTTATAATAAAGAGTTCCGTTATAAATATCACCTAAATCATTTGCAGTTTCTCCTTCTCCTTTTACATTAAAATCTGTTGAATTCAATGCAACGGTAGAACCTTGCGGATTTTCAGGTTTTACAATGCTTATACTCTGTTTTTCCTTGTCTGTTTTATCTATGTTATTGGCATTTTCCTTACTTCCATTTGAACAGGATATTATAAATGCCAGAATAATTATTCCTATTGAAAATTTTTTCATATTTTCAATGTCCTTTCTTCAATTTTGATAATATTTTTCAATAAACCTAATTTATTTTATACTGTCTTTTCTTTAATTATATTAATTTTGTGTTTGAAAGTCCAGTGTATTTTTAAATAAAAAAGCTATTTTATGGGATAAAAAAATTCGACAACCTTAAAAAGCTTATTCAGCTTAGAATCTCTTGAGGCTATCGAACTTTTTTCCTACTTACTTAACAAAGAATCTTTAAATTAATTTTGAACTTGTGGTTCTTGTATTAGTACACAATGCATAAAATAGTATTTTTTTTCATCTGGTGTTGCTACAAATTGAATTTTTGTAGCTCCATTAATTTTCTCTAAATAAGAAACTAAAGGTTGAATGTTGTCAATGTCATCTATTTTTTTTATCTTTTCTATGACTTCTTGTTTTCGCTGCTCAGATCTAGAAGGGCAGTTTCTATCCAGTTCTCTAACAAAACAAATTTTTTCTTGAGAGTTGTACTCAAAAAAACAAATAATAGTTTTATAATTGTTAGAAGTAATCATTCCTTTTTCTTTTAGTTGTTTCAATAAATTTTCATTATTTATGTATTCTTTTTCATTATTATATATAATTTCTACCATATTCTATTTCCTTTCTGTAATTAAGTTTTATTTGATACATATCTTAGTTTGATATCTTCAAAATTTTTTGACTTTTTAGGCTCTTTGTCAAGTATGAGGGTGGAAAAAGTTCGGTAACCTTATAAAATTTTAAACTTAGTAAACTTTTTCGTACAATCAAATTTTTATATTCTTGACAAAAAACTTAAGTAAAATTTACCATTAAATAAAAAGAATAGCGTTAATATTTCTAATTATACATTATAAACTTCATTTTTCCATTCCTTCTTTATTTTATAAACTTTACAATTTTTTTCCTCTATTTCTATACTAAACTCTTTTTCTCTGTTAACTTTTACAATATTCATTTTTTCTTCCCTAAATTCTTTATCAGATCTTATAATTTTTACAATATTTTCATAAAATTTTTCTATTTTTAGGGAATCTATCAAATTTTCTTCTACCATATTATTTGATTGATAAATTTTTCCTTGTATTTTGCCATAAAATATAATCTCCGAAGTAGTTTTTGTTATTAAAGCTAACATATCTATATCGGTAATTCCTTCTTTTTCTAAATTTTCAATTTGTGTAATTATTTCTTTTTTCATAATATTATTCCTCCTATACAATAAATTCTTTATAATATTTATCACCTAGTGTTTCATCCTTATAACCTGCTATTACTTTTTCTAATTTTCCATTGATATTAAATTCTTTTTTTATAGAAGTAATAGAAACTTCTTTACCATCTTCAATCATATCATTTATTTCTTCTGAAAAGTTTTCAAAATCTTCTCTTAGTATTGATTTTTCTAATTCTGCTTCTAATTTTAGAGATCCTTTGTTATTATCAAAAATAAACTCACTATTTCTATCATTATATGATATATTTACCTTTATTTCACTAGGCCTGCTATTATTTTCTTCTCTTTTTATTTCTCCGCTAATATTCACTTTATCTCCATTTTGCACAGCCTCTTTTATTTCATTTTCTAATTTTTTATAATCCCCTCTATTTATGGTATCTCTCATTGGTACTAAATTTTCATTTCCTGATGCTCCTCCAAACATACGTGCTATTAAATGTCCACCATCATCTCCTATTTTTCTAGCTTCTCCTCCAACTTCAAGTTGGGCTACTGTATCTCTTTCTGCTTCCGGAGTATATCTGGAAATTTCACCTGAAAATAATTCTATATTTCCATTACTATCTGTTTTATAAGTTATTTTATCAATAACATATTCATTATTAGGTACTAATTCACTATTTTTCTTATAGATTTTTCCATTATCATCTAAACTTACTATTTCCTTAGATATAGGTTTATCCAGTTCACTCACATTCATATTTTTATTTTCTATAGATTTTGCAATCTCTGACAAAGGAGATTTTCCAATCTCTGCTTCTGATAATTTTAGTGCCATAGATTCTATCATTCTACATTACCTCCTGTAACAACAAATTTTCTCCACACAGAATAAATTTCAAGAGCATCCTCACCTTCTGAAGAATATTCTTTCATCAGACTTTGTGCAATAGCTAATTTTAGTTCAACATCTTCAATTTTTACATTGTTTTCAATTAAATTTATTAATCCCGTATGTAATTCTTCAAAATTATTTTTTGAATCAACTAGTCTTTTTAGATTATTTTTATCAATTATTAAATCAGTAACTATTTTAGACAATTTTTTAAACTTATTTGTTTCCCATATTTTTAACTTGTTAGTTTTTCTATATTCATCTAATTGTTCTAAAATTTCTACTTTTTGTATTGTTGATAATTTAGAATTAACTAAAGTTCTATCTATATATTCAATATCAGGTAAAATTTCTCGATTAACTCTAGTTTTTAATAACAATTTCAATATTTCCTGTTTTAATTTATATTCATCAGGATTTTCTGTATATTCTCGAATATAGTTATATTGTTCTTCTTTTCCTTCAAATCTATTAATTTTACATAATACAGGTTCTATCCAGTCATTTTGGTATACCACAGCAACTCCTTTAGGTAATTTTGCAATTTCATCTAACTGTTCATCTTTTAAAGCAGCAGCTTTACCAGCTAATCTTCTATCTATCTCATCAGGTAATCTCATAATTATTTTTGTATTTGTATTTCTAATTGCTGAAACATCAACTGCATTAGGAGATTGATCTGCTATAATAAATCCTTCTCCATAAGTTCTCATTTCAGCTATCGCATTAGATAACATTTCTACAGATTTTCCTGAAACATTGGAACTTTCTGAATTTTGTTCAGTTGAAACTCTTTTTAATATATTGTGAGCTTCCTCTAATACTGTAACATGTTTAAGTTTTGAATTCATTTCTGTTACTTCTGACATTCTGTATTCATTCAATCTCATTACAAGGATTCCCATAATAAGTGATTTTGTTTCCAAAGAACCAATTCTGCTTAAATCAATTATAACATTTTTATCGAATAATAATTTATTATCTATCTCATCTGAAGCAAAAATTTGTCCATTCAATCCATTAGTCAAAGATTTTATTCTAGTTACCAGTGAACCAATATAATTTCCTTTTAATTCATCTGAATATGCTGAATTTTTAATGACAGTCCATAATTCTTTCTCCAAATCAGTAAATGTTGGAAATAACTCATCTGAAATTTTATTTACAGATTCTACTAGATCCCATCCACAATCTTCATAAGCACATAAAACTGCATCTTTTAGTACAGCAGGCATCGCCGCATACATTGGCCAGCATACATTAAATATTTCTATTAGTCTATCCACGTGTTCTAACACATGAACAGATTTTGGAAACTTAAATGGATTGATTTTTAACAACTCACTATAATTAGGATTAGTCCCCAGTACAGTTACATTATTTCTATTCCCAAAAACATTTTTGTATTCCCCTTTAGCTGGCTCAATTATCATAAATTTTATACCAACTATATCTAACTGATCTAATATTTCATATATTGTATTACTTTTACCAGACCCTGTTGAACCTGTGATGAAAGTATGCATTGCAAGGCTTTCTCTGTTTAATCTAACCTTAGTTTTTGTTTCTGTACCCATATTATAAATATTCCCTAGATTTATACTTCCAAAGACTTTATCATTATTTGATATCATAACTTCTTTAGCAAAATCTACATGTTCAATAACAGGAAATCCAGTAACAGACTTTCTTGGAAAACCAATATGTAAGGCTAATTCATTACCGCTAACTGTTACAGTTGGAGTTACTGGTATTGAAATTTGTGAAATATTGTTATATAAAAATAATGGATGATAAAAATTTTTTATATATTTTCTTATTTCGTTAACTTTTTCCTTATCACTCCATGAATTTACAGCAGAAACTTCTACTCCTGTATTTATTCCGCTCATTAACGCCTTATAAGTAGAAGCTGCAATTTCTGAAGTATATGAATTTTCAGAAACAAAATATGCCGCACATTCCCATAATCCTAAACTTTCAAATTCTTTTATTCTTTCAAATTGAATATCTAATTTTTCTAATATGTTGGAAATACTTTTATTTTCAATATTCATTGTTATATTTTGAGAATTTCCTCGTTGCATTCCTTTTGTTTCAGTATTACTTTGATTCGTTCCATAAGTATCGCCCATACTGGTTCCAGAAGTATAAGAATGATTTTCTGAAGTAGATTCTGTTGTAGTTGTTCCTTTAGTATGCGTCTTTCCAAATCCTGCACTTAAACTATTTATTCCCATAGAAAGTACACCGGCTCCTATCAGACTAGCTCCTCCTGTCATAGGAGCTAGTAATAACCCTGCTGTACTTACTGCCATTGAAGTTACACCTGAAATTTTACCAATAGCATCTTTTTCAGTATAACTTTCTGATTTTGATGTACTCTGTGATGTTGTCTTTCCGTAAGTTTCAGATGAATTTGTAGTATAACTTTTGCTTTCTGATTTTCCTGTCGTAAAAGCATTAGCAACATTTATTGACTCATTTACAGAATAATTTACTTGAGATTTTGAAAATGGTATTAATTGGGTATAGATATTTTCATAGTTCTTTCTTATTTCTGCAAGTTGTCCTTGTTCTACTCCATTTGCAATTATTATTCCTGTATATTTTTGATTTTGCATTGATAATGCCAATTTTTCTAGTCCTTGCACAAATGAAACGTTATTTTTTTCATCTATTTTATCATTTGCAACACACGAAACAGCAGAAATGTTATTGATTTTAATTTTATCTAAAACATTCTGCATTTTATCATTTGTGTAATTTTCTGTCTTTATACCAGGAAATTGACCATTTAACGCATTTTTTAAAGTATCTCTTAAAGAATTTATAGTAAAACTTGAATTTAATGATTTAACTCCCATATAAAAATCAGTTTTTTCTCCATCACTATCTATTATAATGAATATAGCACATTTCATAGAAATCAATGAATTATACACACTTGCAAACTTATAAGTTGAATATTCGTCTTTTTCATATATCATTTCAGTAATTTTAAAAAATCTTATAGTATCAAATAAATCTTCATTTTCGGAAGAAAACGGAACTACTTCTAATTCTTCCAATTTTGTCAGATAATTTTTTAACAATACATCATCTACAATTTTAATGGCATTATTAAAATTCTCCTGAATAGATTTTTGTTCAGGTATATAATTATTTTTAGCTATTGTTTGCAATTTATCGTCATACATTTTTACACTCCTTAATTATTATCATTAAATAGAATTATCCCACCTGCTACCAATACAGCACCACCAACAGCACCCACAACAAATGATTTTGCCACAAGTCCGCTTAACAATAATACTCCTCCAACTCCAGCTACGACCATACCTGTCTGTTTATAATTTATTGAATTATTTCTATTATTAGTTGTTTTCTGGAATCTTACTGAAGATTTATTAGTAGTATTTCCATTATTTGCTTTACTTCTATTTGAATTTACAGTTTTCCCAGCAAATAAATGCCTTCTAACTTTTATTAATAAATTCATTCTTTCTTTTGAAAAATTGAACATTGAGTCTTTCAAAAGTTGTTTATAATATTCTTCTGTCCAATTTGATGCATTTAAATCCAATTTTTGATTATCTTGTTCTTTATAAAGAAAATTTCCTATATTTTCTTCTGCATATTTTAACATTTCTTCACCTTCATTTGATTTAGGTGCTACTGTAAAACTTGTATAAATTTGTGTTCTTATTTTATTAATATTTCCTTCACTAACTGTTTTTAAAAATTCTGAACTTAATGTCATTTTTGTCACTCCTTCTTATTATATTTCTAAAATTCTATTTACTCTATTTTGAATATTTTCCAACCAAGCTAATTTATTGTTATTTTCATTAATTATATTTTCCAAATTATCATTTTTACTTGCAAATCCTTTTAATTCCTCTAATTTTTCATTCAATTTACTATCTAACTTTTCTGCTTCTTTTTTAAAGTTTCTTTTAATCTTCTGGATTGTGTCATCTATATAATTATCTGTTTCATCTGAAATTTCCATAAAATGATTAATTGGAGAACTGAAGTATCTCATAGCAAATTCCTCTCCTTTAACATATTTTATATCCTCATAAATTTCTTCTTCAGTATAATTAGGTTCCCAAAATTTCAACCAGCCAAAAAAACCGCTTTTTTTATAATTTTTTACTCTTCTAGTTCTTCCAGTAGCAACTCTCTTTTCTTTGGAAATACTTTCAAATATTTGATTTGCATCCATAGAATCTATCTCCCCTGAAATAAAATCCAATGGATCTATTTCAATATTTGCAATTTTGATATCTTCAGATAGTGATTTTAATTTATTTTTATAACTTTTAACCAAATGATCATACATATTTTTTACTTTTTGTTTTACTGTTTCTTCTAATTTTATTTGTACTTTATTATCTAAATTCTTAGTTTTTGTCTCAAACTCCTTTGTTTTAGCTTTAATTTGATAATCTCTAAATTCTTGTCCTTGTTGTCCGTATATTATTTTTTGAATTTCTTGTTGAACATTTTCAAAAATAGGTCTTATACTTTCTTTTATCTCACTACCATTTAGATTTTCTACTTCTTTCAAAAATTCTTTTCCACTTTTGGCATCATTCAATTTATTTTGTATTTCATTAATAGCTTTCGTTATTTGTTCCTGTTTTTCTCTATTTAATAAAATTTCTTTTTTTACATTTTCAAACGATTTTGCACTTTCTAATTTTGAATGAAATGTTTCGTAAATATTTTTTATTTTAGCAGTTTTAGAATATTTTTCAACATAAAGTTTTATAGCTTCTTCAATAGAAATTATTCCAGAATGTATTAATGCTTCTTGTTTCATTCCTTCGGATTTTTCTTTTTTATCTTCACTAGAAATTAACACCTTTGCTTCTTCTATTTGTTTATCAAGCTTATTTTTCATACTAGGAGTTGATGGTGAATATTTTTCTAAATGAAATTCTTCATTTTTATTCATTTTTTTTACTCTATTAATAACATCTCTGACGTTATCATCCAGTTCATCAAGTTCATCTTCAGTGTACCCTACAACTCTATAATTTTCTAAAATAGTTCTTATATCTAGTGCTGTTAAAGCTGAGGCTGGATATACATTAGGATTTTTTATTCCTTTATCTTCTAGATATTTTTTAATTTTTTCTATAGAATTTTTAACACTATCCTCATCTTTTCTAAAATTGTCTAATTTATTTACAACAAATATATATCTATCTTTGGATTGTTTTCCTCCAACTTTCATACTATTAGCAACTTCTTCCAATAAATTACTATCATCCTTTACTCCCAGTTGAGTTGCATTTAAAACATATAATATCAAAGTTTTTGATGTTTCATTCAAGTTTCTCATCGTCATTTTCTGGTGTTCAGAATCTCTTGAATTATTTGGCCCTGGAGTATCTACAAGTACTAATGAAGTATCGTTTGAAGTAACAAAAGGTATATCTCCATTTATTTCTATTCTTGAAACACTCGAATCAGAATTAAATCTTTCCATATCCTCTAATTTTAAATTAGCATTACTTATTATAAGATTATTGTTTTTGTCAAAGATTTTAGCTTCGAACACATCTTTGTCTTTATCTGTAATTTCTGTTACTATTGCAGTACATGCTTCCTGTTTTGCAGGCATTAATTTTTTTCTTAGTAATGCATTTATTAAAGTTGATTTACCTGCACTCATTGTTGCAATTACATTAACAGGGAATTTTTCACTTAATGCCATTTCAAAAGAATGTTTTAATGATTTATCATTTAATTCCTGAAAAGGACCATTTTGAATATCATAAAATATTTCTTCAATTGCTTTTTCTTTATCACATAACTCTTGTACATTTTCATGTTTTATATTAATCTTTACGTTTTCTGGAAGAACTTTCCCATTTTCTGTTTCTATTCCTTCTCTTCTTGCAGTTTCAATAATAAATTCTAAATCTTCATAATCTAAATTAGTTCCTTTAAAAACAATTTCAAATTCTTCCTCTAAAGTGTTACATTCTTCAAATAAGATTTTTGGAAAACTCTCAATCCATTCCTGAAGTCTTTTATCAATTACATCTAACGATTTCAATTCCTTATCCTCTAACATGACTTCTGTTTCTACTTTATATGGATTATATTTAATATACACTCTTTTCATTTTATATTCTCTCCTTTTTTTATAATTATTTTATTTTCTTACATTTTTGATATTTTATTTTCTAATAAACTAATTCCAGAATTTTTTAATAACATTTCATATCTATCATTTTCTATCTTATCATTAGTTTTTTCATAATTATAGTATTTTGATAGATTCCAATATTCTTTTTTGAATTTTCTAACCAATTCTTCCAACTCTTCCAGAGTATCTTCATCTTGTATTTCATTAAATATTTTTTGTTTAGCTAAATAACCTGCATGTGCAGATACTGGACAAATTATAGGATTTTTAAAACCAATTTTTGTTAATTCTTTTTCCACATTTATTATTGTTTCATCAATTGAATCTTCTCCTTTCTTGAAATTGTCTAATTTATTAATTACAAAAATAATATTATCATCTTTTTTATTTTCTAAAATATAATTTAAGCAATTGAAATTATCATTACTACTTATATTTTCTGCATTAAATACATACAATAAAACATCATAATCTTTTTCTTTTATCTTTTCTTCTGTTATTGTTTTATCATTAGCTCTTAATGAAAAATTTACTCCTGGTGTATCTATAAGACATATTTTTTTCTTAAAATTTCTAAAATAACTCGAAACTAATATTTCATTTCCTATATTTTCTTCATTATTTTCTAACAATATTTTTTCTGTTGCGTTTAGAGAAAGTTCATTATCAAATTCATAAATTCTGTTATCTTCAAATGGTTTATTATAAATATAGTGTAATTTTTCTGTACAAGCTTCATTTGTTACTTTACTAATTTTTTTACCTATTAATGCATTGATCAAAGTTGATTTACCAGCACTCATTGTTGCAACAATTAATATTTTTTTATCTTTTTGATTACTAAATTTTTTATTTATCTTCCAAAATTTTATATATTTTTTTAACTTATTAAATTCTTGAATATTTTTAGTGTCATCATATAAAACATTAAATAATTCAATGAATTTCTGAGGATATTTATATATTTTTTTAAATTCTTTTATGATTTCTAATGCTTTTTCTTTATTATGAAAAGAATTTATGAAAAGACAATCACATAATAACATGTATTTAAATTTTCTAAAATTCTTATTCTTAAAAACTTTACTCAAATTTATTCTTATTTCTTTTTCATCTATTCTAAATAATTTTTCTTTATATTCTTCCAATATTTTCATCGAAAATATATCATTAGAATATTTTTTTGTAAAATGTTTTAATATTTTATAATATGCATTTCTGAATTCAAAACTTTCATTTGAATAGTTATTTTTTATTTTTTTATAACTTTTAAATTCTTTTTCAAATATTATATTTTTTTCTATTATTTGAGAATTTCTAAAAATATCTAAATCTATTTCTGTTCCCATTACATCTCCTTATATTAAACTAAAATTTTAATTTTTTTAATTTTTCTCTGATTAATCCATTTTATTTCTCTCTTTTTCCTTCTTATAATCCAAATAAGATGCAATAACTGTTCCTAAAGCTCCTATTGCAGCCGTTACAACTGCACCATCATCTAACCATCCAGCCACTGGAATAAAATCAGGAACTGCATCAATTGGTGATACAACATAAATTATCGCTCCTATTATTGCTGCTATTGCCCATGCAGGTAATGGATATTCTCCGGAAATTGATGCTCTTATCATTTCAATCAGCATTAAAAAATCATTTTTCTTATCTCCTAAATTTTTAGCCTTAGCCTCACCTTTTCTAATATCTTCATTACTTATTTCAGTTGATTTAAATTTTTCATAATATTCTTTTTCTTTTTCATTCATTTTTATCTTCTCATTTTTTCTTTTTTTGTATAAAGTTGCATTATGCTTTTAACTGAATTTGTTTTAAATAATCATTTTATAACCCTTATTCCCCCACTCTCACTTCCAGTTTTTCTCCAATCAGTTCATCTGCTTTTCTGTTTCTTTTCCCTGTGAGAAATTCACATATATCAAGTTTTTCTTCCTCATTCATTACCGCAATGTAGCTCAGAAAATGCTTTGCCCTTGATGCTCCCACATAAAGCACCCTTTTTTCTGTATCATCCTTAAATGTATTTTTATCAATATCTATTATTATTACCACATCTGCTTCCAGACCTTTATATTTTCTGGCTGTTGTAAACAATATTCCCTTTTCTCCCAGCGATTTCTTTATCTTGTATTTTCCAATTCTGTCAACATCTTTAAGGCTGGACTTTTTCTCTGTCTTTACTGTCAGCAGCACTATTCTTTTCTGTCCTATATTTTCATCTGTGTATTTATTTATTTCACTCTCAATTCTTCCAAGCAGTTCTTCCTTTTCTTTGACTACTATGAAAGCAGGCTTTTCTCCTATTACATTATCCTTCAGTTTCAATTTTTCTATTCCAAGTATCTTATTTGATGATGATGCTATACTTCTCGTATTTCTGCAGTTCGCTGTCAAAACTAATCTGCAATCTATCCTGTCTATACTTCTAAATTCTTTTAATTTATATACAAGCTGGTTCTTATCATAAAATAGATAGAAACATCCTTCTTCCAGTTCCGCAATAGTATACAGCGCTTCAATCTGTTCAGAACTGAAATCCTGTCCCTCATCAATTATTATATGCTTATAATCCCAGCCATATTCACTATAATTATTCAGAAACTCCAGTATTTCCTCAGCAGAAGCATATTCTCCCTTAACTTTAAAATGATTCTTCACTAATTTATCTATACTGTAAAATGAAACATTAGGCAGCTCTTCCCTGTATCTATTTTTCAGGAAGTTATGAAGAAACTCGTTAAAGCACAGGAACAATACCTTGTCATCCTTTGTTTCTTCATTTTCATGGATCCTTCTGGCTTTTTCTATTCCAAGCATTGTTTTTCCGGTACCTGCTCCACCCTGAACAGCCGCCACCTTCTGTTCATCAAGATATTCTATAAGCCTGTTCTGTTCTTCCGTCATTCTATTAAAGTAATATTCTTCCTCTTCAATTATATTTGAAATAGTAGGAACTACGCTAAATTCAGGAGAAAGCTTTCTTATTACGTTATCCATGTCTGCTTTATCATACAGGCTGTTAATCTTAAATCTATAATAATCAAAAACTCTTTCCAGCCCTTTTTTTATATTTTCAATATCCTTTGCAATAAGAACATTTCCTTCCTTATAAATCGGTGGCATATTTCCTATTTCTTCAAAGCTTTGAGCACTTGTAAACCATACTGCCGTTTCTACCCTGTATTCCCTGAATCCTCTGCTCTTTTCCAGAATATCAATAAACGTATGCTTACTTCTCTCAGCCTGAACCATAGGATCCTTCATTTTAGTTATTTTTCCTGACATTGTATTTTTCTGTGTCCACATACCGTCACGATGGAAAATCCCTCCCGACTTTACTTCTATAACTATAATTCCCCTTTTTGGATGAAACACTGTAAAGTCACTTTCTCCCCACTCGATATAGTTTTTCTTGTTTCTTTTATTCCAATGCAATGAATAAAATACAATATATTCATCTGGTAAATCTTTAAGAGCCTCGTAAATTTTCTTTTCTCCATAACTTGCATGGAATTCTTTCGGATCAACTTCACTTGGAATTATTCTAGCCATTCCAACCTCCTTTTATAGTATATTTTTTATTTCAACCCAATATTCTATAATTATTTCTTCTCTCCAATAACCTTTACCTTATCCCCCTGGCTTTTCAGCCACATATCTATACCTTTTCCATATACCTCTGCTGTTATTATATATTTTTCCGTACCATCTTCCATTTTACTCTGTTCCACAACTTCTGCTGTTGGCAGTCTGTCCTGCACCACTTCCAGTATTCCCGTATATTCAAATTTCACTGTACGCAATTTTCCTGAAAGCATAAACTGCACCCTTTTTCTAAATTCCCCATCTTCAAATCTTTCCAAATATGGCACTTCAAAACTTTCTCCTGTTCCCTTCAATTTTTTTATCCTGTCTATCCTAAAAATTGTCGGTCCGTCCTCCACAAATTTATCAGCCATAAAACTCACTATGTAAAAATAGTACTCTGAAAACATTATTGATACCGGTTTTATGCGATGAACCTTTGATTTTCCTTCTTTTGTCGTATAACTTATAGATATTATTTCCTGCTTTGTTATATATTTTGCCAGCTCCCACATTATATCAAGGAGTTTTTTCCCGTGCTTTAATGGAACATAATTAAATTTTTCATTTTTTATCATTACATCTACCTGTTTCATATCATCTTCTTCTGAAAGAAGGCACAGTTTCCTTAAAAGTTCATTCAGTTCCTCCTTGCAGAATGCACGACTTTCAAGAAGAATCTTACTTATTGCAAGTATTTCCTCATTTCTGAATCTGTCTTTATTATTTTTTAAAATGTATCCCTTCTTTTTCTTATCATATTTTATTTCTATTTCAGGATTTATATTTTCAGTATAAAATGCCCTTAAAAAGTCTATGTCCCGTTGAAATGTCTTGTCATCTATATCAAATTTTGCTTTTATTTCTTCTTTATTTATGTTTTTTCCTTTTTCCAGATCTTCTCTTAATAATAGTAATCTGACACCTTGCTTTTTTCTTTTTTCGATTTGAGTCTCATCCATAATATGCTCCTTTTTCTTATATGTGACAAATAGAATTCTTAGTATACTCTAATTTATAACACGATATTTTCAAAAAATCAATGTTTTAAAGATTTTTTTCTCAAATATTTTTTAAATTATTTAAAAAACTCTTTTTATATCCTATTTATCTGTATCTTTTATATTTTTTAAAAATTATTTTTTTATATTACTATTATACATACCAGATAGGACACCACATGTCCTTTTTCAACTTTTTCACAATAAAAAAAGAACATTTCAAAATAAAAATGATATTAACGAATTTATTCAAAAATTTTACAATTTAAAATAAAAATGAATTATAGAAAAAATCATTGTCTGAGCCTTTAGGCGAGTTTATGATTTTTTCTTAATGAATGAATATTTTAAATAAGTAAAATTTTGTAAAATAAGTGAATATCATTTTTTTATATCTTTTGAAATGCTCTTTTCCCAGTCCCATTGATAACCTATCAACTAAACTGTTTCCTCACTTCTCCTCAACTTCAGGAAGTTCTTCCAGCCATTTTATAAATCCCTGAAAAACTTCAACCTGTCTTATCTGCTGCAGATACCTGAAATCAATCATTGTTCCTGACTGTTTATGACAGAAAAACTCTGCATCCCATAATTCAGTGTCATAAAATCCCTTCTGAGGATGATATTTGCAGAAGGAAAACTTATCCAGATTCTTTCTGAAATACTTCAATTTTGCAAAACAGAACTGATACTTCCTGAACAGAAATTCCAGTATGCCATTATCCATAGCAAACTTATGGGAAAAATATACACGTTCAGGAGTCTGGTTCTTTTTACATACCCAACGTCTTCTGGAGTTAAGCTGCAGCCTATATTTATCAATAAACTTCAGCTTCTCCTCAGACAGTTGGCTTCTCAATGCTCTTTCCAGCTCTTCTAATTTTTCACCTTCCATAGATTTCACTCCATTCATTTATTTAACATGAACTATTTATAATGTGAAACAATGAATCTCCAGAAATAATTCATGTTAGTTTTTTGAATTTTCAAATTTCTTTCTTTCATTAGCATTCAGATATTTCTTTCTTAATCTTATGTTATTAGGCGTAATTTCCACAAGTTCGTCATCTTCTATATATTCCAGTGCAAGTTCCAGCGTAAATACCTTCGGCGGTGCAAGTTTAAGTGCATCGTCACTTCCTGCAGCACGCATATTTGTAAGTTTTTTACCTTTACATACATTTACCACAAGATCATTTTCCCTTGAATGTTCCCCTACTATCATTCCTTCATATACTTCCACTCCAGGCTCGATAAACAGGATTCCTCTCGGCTGAAGGTTATTCAATGAATATCCGATACTTATACCTGCCTCCATTGCAATAAGCACTCCTCTTCTTCTTCCTGTAACATCTCCCTTATATGGCTCATACTCAAAGAATGAGTGGTTTAATATTCCTGTACCTCTAGTTTCTGTGAGGAATTCATTGCTGAATCCAATCAGACCTCTTGAAGGTACTTTAAATTCAAGTCTTGTATATCCGTCACTTCCCTGAACCATATTTACCATTTCACCTTTTCTAAGCCCAAGCTTTTCTATAACAACTCCTACAAACTCATCGGCAACATCAATTATGGCAAGTTCCACCGGCTCCATTTTCATTCCATTTTCTTCCTTGTAAATAACTTCAGGCTTAGATACTGCTACTTCATACCCTTCCCTTCTCATATTTTCAAGTAATATTGATAACTGAAGTTCTCCTCTTCCCTTTACAATAAACGCATCCGGAGAATCCGTCATTTCCAGTCTCATACTTACGTTATGATTTACTTCCTTTGTAAGTCTTTCAAGAAGATTTCTCGAAGTAACGTATTTTCCATCCTTTCCTGCAAATGGTGAATCATTTACCATAAATGTCATTGCAAGAGTAGGTTCATCAATATCAATCAATGGTAACGCCTTTGGATTTTCCTTATCTGTTACTGTTTCCCCTATATCGATTTTATCTATTCCGGCAATGGTAACAATATCTCCAGCAAAAGCTTCTTCCATTTCAACTTTTTTCAGCCCTTCATAACCGTATATTCTGGAAACTTTCCCATTTACAAGGTCTCCATTTCTTTTTATAAGGGTAATTTCCTGATTTCTAGTAAGCTTTCCATTATAGATTCTTCCTGTTCCTAATTTTCCAACATATTCATCATATTCAGTATTAGTTACAAGCATCTGCAATGTTTCATTTATATCTCCTTCAGGATCTTCCACATGTTTAAGAATCATATCAAACAGAGGTTTCATGTCCTTGTCTTCATCTTCAATATTGATTTTAGCAAAACCGTTTTTAGCTGAAGCATATACCACAGGGAAATCCAGCTGAATATCATTTGCCCCTAAGTCTACAAACAAATCAAATACAGTATCGACAACACCGTCAGGATCAGAGTTAGGTCTATCTATCTTGTTTATTACTACAATTGGCTTCAATCCATGTTCCAATGCCTGTTTCAGTACATATTTAGTCTGAGGCATTACTCCTTCAAACGCATCTACAAGCAATAATACAGAATCCACCATTTTCAGTATTCTCTGTACTTCCCCACCAAAATCCGCGTGACCCGGAGTATCAACTACATTTATTTTGTAACCTTCATAATGCAGGGATGCATTTTTTGAAAAGATAGTTATTCCTCTTTCCCTTTCCAGATCATCACTATCCATAATTCTTTCTTCCACTTTTTCATGTGCGGCAAATGTTCCCGACTGTTTCAGCAGGGCATCCACCAGAGTTGTTTTCCCATGATCGACATGGGCTATAATTGCTATATTTTTTATTTTATTACTCATTTTCTTACATATATAAAATATTTTGAAACTGCTTAAATTTCATATTTCTAAATATCACCTAATTTAAAAATTACTTTTATCTGAAAAAATTCACTTTGAAACAATTTCTTTTATTTTTCTATACTTCCTCCTTAATTCCAATTTTTATTACTTATTATATCACGTTTTTTTCTCAAAATAAAATTTTTTTTCCTACTTCCCATTTATTTTCTCATTTTTCTTTAACTTTTTTCGTATATAGTAATCTCACTCAGTGTACTATACCCAAAATCTTGGACAAAAGATTGGAGGTACAGTACAGAACTATATTTTCAAGTTATTTAAAATTTCACAATATAAGATTGAAATATATTTTTGAAATTTCTTGTCTCAAAAAGAAAATTTGAAAACTAAAAAACTATATTTTTCGAGTTATTTGAAATTTCACAATATAAAGCAGGAAATGAATTTAGAAAAAGTCAACTTTTTTTGACTTTTTCTTAATGAATGACTGTTTTATATCAGTGAAATTTTAATAAACGAGTAAATATAGTTTTTATCCATTTTATTCATATTTTTTATATTTTTTCATTTTTAAAACAAATATTTCTTTATAGATTGCTATCTATATCAGTGAAATTTTAATAACCGAACAAATATAGTTTTTTACCTTTTTTCACAGTTTTCTATTTTTTATCTTCTGTATAGATTGCCTGCTTCAATACATCCTCAGGTATTTTTATCCCAAGCATTTCCATATTTTTTCTATTTATTTCAATCTTCAAATTTTTTATTGTTTCTATAGGAATTTCGCTCGGCTTTTTACCATTCTTTAAAATTTCTACAGCTATTTCTCCTGCCCTGTAACCTATTTCATAGTCAGTTGCCCCTTGAGAAATAAGTCCTCCACGGTTTGTATAAACATTGTTTGTAGCAAATACAGGTATTTTATGTTTATCAGTTATTTCAAGCAATGTTGGAAAATATGAAGACACTGTGTTGTCCTGTATAGCATAATACAAATCTATATCCTTTACAAGAATATTTGCAGCTGATACTAGTTCTGTCCCATTAGTTACGGCCTTTTCCACAACTTCAAAACCATAATTTTTAGCCAGTTCATTTAAAGTTTTTACTTCTGATACCGAGTTTTGTTCAGATGAATTATAAATTATCCCAATTTTCTTTGCATCCGGAAATACTTTTCTCATCATCTCAAGATTTTCTTTTGTTGGAGCAGCTCCACTTGTTCCTGTAATATTTGGAACTCCTACAAGTCCTGCACCTTGCGGATCAGTAACTGCAGCAATAACTACAGGTATATCTGTAATTTGACTTTTTGCCGCCTGTGATGTTGGTGTTGTAATAGCGTAAACTAAATCTTTCTTACTTTTCAAAAATTGCTGCATTTGCAATGTCTGAGTTGCCATTTCACCATTTGCCACTGTTTCTTCAAATTCCGCCTTCACTCCTGCTTTATTTAAAGCATCCTTGAATCCCTGTCTTGCATCATTTAAAGCCGGATGGTCCACAATCTGCCCTATTCCAATTTTAAAAACCTTCTCTTCGCTCTTTGTCTGAGCCTGATTTTGAGAATTATTCTCTTCTTTTTTACTTCCGCATGACAGTAACATGCCTCCTAACATACCGAATAACAGTACACCTCTCATAATTTTTTTCATCTGAATTTCCTCCTAAAATAATAATGAATTTGAAAATTTTCTTTTATAAATTTTCATTTTTCAATTTTACCACAATTTTTTAAAAAATAAAAGCTTTTATGTACCACTTTCCTAATCCTTCACTTTAAAAAATTTCAATCTTAACGCATTCATAAGCACCGATACTGAACTCAGTGACATTGCAAATGCGGCAATCATCGGATCAAGTTTAGGTCCATTGAAAAATGCGTAAAATATTCCAGCTGCAAAAGGTATACCGATTACATTATAGAAAAATGCCCAGAATAAATTTTCTTTAATGTTGGTAATTGTTGCCTTACTTAATGCTATTGCCCCTGCCACATCATTAAGATCGTTTCTTATAAGTACTATGTCTGCAGATTCTATCGCCACATCTGTTCCACTTCCTATTGCAATTCCCACATTTGCCTGTGCCAGTGCCGGCGAATCATTTATTCCGTCACCTACCATTGCCACAAATTCTCCTGCTTCCTGAAGTTTTTTCACTTCTTCAGATTTCTGGAATGGAAGTATTTCAGCTATTACACTGTCTATTCCTACTTCCTTTGCAATATATTTTGCAGTCTTTTCATTATCTCCTGTCAGCATTATTACCTTCAGACCAAGCTTGTGCATTCTTTCAATTGCTCCCTTACTTGTTTCCTTTACTACATCTGCCACAGCTATCAATCCTGCAAGTTCATTATTCACAGATATGAACATAGGAGTTTTTCCCTCATTTGACAATATTTCATAATCTTTTTCAGCAGCTTCTGTACTGATTTTTCTTGAAGCCATCAGTTTACGGTTTCCTATCTGAATTTCCTTATCATCAATCGTTGCTCTTATTCCATATCCAGGCATTGCCCTGAATTTGTCATATTGCTTAAATTCAACATTTCTTTCTTTTGCACCATTTACAATTGCTTCAGCTAAAGGATGTTCCGAATTATTTTCAGCACTTGCAGCCAATTGTAAAATCTCATTTCCGTCAAAATTATTATACACCTTCAAATCTGTAAGTACAGGCTTTCCTTTTGTTATTGTCCCCGTCTTATCCAGCACAACTGTTTTTATTTTATGGGCAGTTTCAAGAGCTTCCCCACTTTTTATAAGTATTCCGTTTTCAGCACCTTTTCCTGTTCCTACCATTATTGAGGTAGGAGTTGCAAGCCCTAATGCACATGGACACGCTATTACAAGAACAGATATGAAGAAAGTAAGTGCCGCTGTCAGTCCTGAACCGCTCATAAACCATATTATTCCAGTAACGGTTGCAATTCCTATAACAATTGGTACAAAATATCCCGCCACAATATCTGCCATTCTTGAAATTGGAGCTTTTGATCCTTGTGCTTCCTCCACTAATTTTATTATTTGTGAAAGTACAGTATCCTTCCCTATTTCTGTAGCTTCAAACTGTATACTTCCATTTTTATTTATACTTCCACCAATAACTTTGTCACCAGGATTTTTACTTACAGGAATGCTTTCTCCCGTAATCATTGCCTCATCTACTGAAGTATTTCCACTGACAATTTTACCATCTACAGCTATTTTTTCACCAGGTTTTACTACAATTATATCTCCCACTTTTATATTTTCTATAAGAACTTCCTTTTCTACCCCATTTTCAATGATTTTAGCCTTTTTTGGCTGTAACCCTATCAGTTTTTTTATTGCTGAGGAAGTCTGACCTTTTGTTCTTGCCTCCAGAAGTTTTCCAAGCAGAATCAATGTTATAATAGTTCCTGCAGACTCAAAATACAAATTCATATGATATTCAGGATCTACAGTTATTGTCATATATGTGGCATATAAGCTGTAAATAATTGCCGCTGAAGCTCCCATTGCAATCAGAGAATCCATAGTCGGAGATTTTCTTGCAAGATTTTTAAATCCATGAATAAAGAAATCCCTTCCTGCATAAACAACAGGTATTGTCAGTAACAACTGTACTATTGAGTAAATAACGGCATTTTTCTTAGGATTTATAATATCAGGTAAATGTATCCCCATCATATGTCCCATTGAAATATATATTAATGGAATGGCAAATACAGCAGCCAGAATCAGTTTATTCTTAAGACTTTTTATTTTATCTTCATACATCTGCATTTTTTCCTCTTCACTTAATGTTTCAACTAATCCATATCCTGAATTTTCAACTATTTTCTTTATTTTTTCAAAATCATATTTATTTTCATCATATTCAATGTTAACTTTTTCAGTTGCAATATTTACACTTGCCTTTATATCCTCATTTTTATTGAGGGCATTTTCCACCGTTCTGGCACAGGCCGCACAGCTCATCCCTGTTACATTAAAAGTACTGTTTTTCATTTTTCCGCCTCCATTATTTGTCTTCTTAATTTATGATATTTATTATTCTGAACAGCATTTTCCCTTTTTCTTTTCATGCTGATGCTCCGGACAGTTGCATTGTCCCGGCAGACAGTCACATGGAATTTTTTCCACAGCTGTCTTCCTTTTTTCTTCTACTGCCTTGCTTATATTTTCAAGATCCTTAAAACTGAGTACATTATTTTCTATAAGTTCCGTTATCATATTTCCAACCTTTGTCCTGCATATTCTGTTAAAGGTTTCCATAACATACTGTTTTGCAATTTCCTGCTCTTTATACTCTGTATAATAAATATATTTGTTTCCTTTCTCCCTTTTTTTGAGAACTTCTTTTTCTAAAAGCCTATTTAGCAATGTTTTCACAGTTGCATGCTTCCAGTTCATCTTTTCTCCCAAAACTTCAGAAACAAATTTACTCGTGACTTCCTCATTAGCCCATACAACTCTCATTATTTCCCATTCTGCCCCTGTTATGTGACAGTTACTGTTTTCCTCCATATTCCCTCCTATTCTGATTTTTCTATCTTATTAGCATACTAAATTTTAAAAATTCCCTTTTATAAATCGTTTACAATTGTAATTTATACAAATAGTTTACAACAGTAATCGATTTTTGTCAAGTATATTCCAAAAAAAAATTGCCATTTCTGACAATTTTTAACAATATTCCAGTATTTTCAGTATTTCTATCAAATAAATTATAGAAATACTTATTAAATTTATTTTCCAAGTATATATTTATCAATAGCTTTTGCCACTCCGTCATTTTCATTAGTATCTGTAACAAACTTTGCAGCCTTTAATGCATCTTCAGTGGAATTTCCCATAGCCACACTTACTCCTGCATATTTGAGCATTTCCACGTCATTATTTCCATCACCAATTGCCATTACTTCTTCCCTGTCAATTCCCAGCCTTTCTGCCAGTCTCTTTAATGCAGAACTTTTATCAGCATTGTAAGGCATTGTTTCGTATATGCTCACCTGACTTCTTATTCCGTTATACTTCTCGCATAACTTTTCACCGTATTTTTCCTGAATTTCATCTATTTTTGAAGGTTCACCCACATACATTGTCTTATAGATTTTGTATTCTCCATTTAAAATTTCTTCCATTGAAACTTCTTTTACTTTGGTAAATACAAATGCTCCATCCATTTCTGTGTATTTATTTGGTTTTCCTATACACAAATAGTTATCATCATCAAATAACGTAAAGTTTACTTCTTCAAATTCCTCTGAGAAACTGTACAAATATTCCAGTTCTTCCTTTGGCAGCATTTCACAATCTACAATGCTCCAGTCTTCTGTATTATGGATAGCACAACCATTATTTACAATTGCATATCCTTTTCTATCTTCCAGTGCCAGTTCTTCATATAAAGGAATAACACCTTTCAGAGTTCTCCCTGTACATAGAACAACATGAACTCCAGCATTTATCGCTTCCTTAATTGCCCTTTTCTGTTCTTCTGCAATATGTTTTTTATCACTTAAAAGTGTTCCATCCATATCAATTGCAAGTAATTTTACCATTTACTGTCCTCCATAATTTTTATTTATACTATAAATTCATATTCTTTTCTATTGTACTATTTTCAGATTCAAATTTATCATATGAATATTTATAATTATTTTCAGTTCTTTTATTATATCACATTTTACTCTTCAATTATATAAGCTGCCACTATTTCCCCATAATATGCAGTATGCGGATCCCTATTTGCACCAACTGCAAATCCGTCTATATCCTGAGGATAGTTTCTATTCACTATTTCTTCAGGTAAATCCTTCAGTTCCTGCGTTTTCTTATACAGAACCTTACATTCCAATGTAATTGGCAGTTCCTTTATAGCCGGTACAGAAACAGCTTCAGGCTCCACCAATGTCATTCCTGCTTCCTTTACTTTATCAATATTTCTCCCACTTTTCATTCCACACACTGAAAATATTTTAGGATCCATTTTTTCTAAAGGAATATTTACCGTAAATTCCATTGTTTTATCTAAAATTGGTTTTGTGTATCTATTTTCCCTTACATAAGTTACAAAAATTGGCTTATTCCATTCTATTGCCAAAGCTCCCCAGCTTATAACCATGCTATTTACCTTTTCATCTCCCTTTACTGTAAGAAGTATCCCCTTTGATAATGCCTTCATAATTTTACCTGAATTTTCCAGTACATCAATTTTTCTTTTCATATTTTCCTCCTCATGTAATTATATAATTATCACTTTATTTGACACATTTAATTTTACATTATTTTTGTATTTTTATCTATTACTTTTCAGTTTTTTCTACATCAGTAACAATTAAATACGCACCTGATTTTAAAAGTACTTTTTTTCTTTCACTACGTTTTTGAGTTAATTTATTAATTTTTTTCAATATTATTCCCTCCCTAATAAGTTCTTTAAGTTAGGAATAGCTCCATAGTTTCCTAATAAATAATGTTTTTCATAATTAGAATCTTTTCTTACTTTTTTACCTTTTTCATTTGTAATATCATCTAAAGAATATAAATTTGATACTCCATTATCTTTTTCAACAAACCATATTTCATCTCTACGCAATAAATTCATATCCATATAGATTGTATTATGTGTTGTAAATATTAACTGAGCATTATTAGGATTTTTTTCTTTAT
The DNA here is from genome assembly GCF_000469505.1 of Leptotrichia sp. oral taxon 215 str. W9775. NCBI lineage: Bacteria > Fusobacteriati > Fusobacteriota > Fusobacteriia > Fusobacteriales > Leptotrichiaceae > Leptotrichia > Leptotrichia sp. oral taxon 215. Next base: position 139,308 of record NZ_KI272860.1, read on the forward strand.
CTGTAAATGTCAACAGTATATTTCTCATAAGTAAAGGATGTAATTTAATATCCAACTCATCTGCAAAAAACACTGTTCCTTTTTCCAAAACATCTAATAAAGTTTGATATAGTGAAAACATCTTTTTAGTTCCTGATGATTCTTCATTCATTGATATTTAATTTTGCACCTAATGAAACCAGAAGTGTTTTATCTTTTAAAGAAATCTCTAAATTCTCTCTGAACTTTTCTATTGAAGAATCTAAATAAAGTTTCTGATTTCTTTCTCTTCTAAAAATATAAGTATATTCCTCATTTCTTTTTACTCCTGTTTTTGTATTTGAAGCTAAATATTCTTCTAAAATTCCTTCACCTTCAAATGACCTGTAATTTGAGAAATAAAATTGTAATAACATTCTTCTTTCTTCTTTCTAAAATCAATTTATTTTATTATACATCTTTTTTGTCAAAAAGCAATATTTTTGAGTTAAAAGCTCAAATTTTATACTTTTTAATTTCAACTCCATCTTTTTGATAAAAGATTTTTATGATATAATATAAATCATTAAACTTTAAATTTATAGGTGATTATATTGAAAAATATAGATGTTATATATAAAGGTCAAATTTTAACATTAACAAGATTTTGGGGCAATAACAAATTATGTTTATGGATCAAAAATTCAAATCAAATTAAAATGCCCAAAATGGAGTTTGTTGGTGGATATCCAAATGAATATTGTATTTTTTTGGAAAATCTTTCTTCAGAAGAATTGAAAGAAATAAAAGCAATTAATGGAGAGCCATTAAATTTTAACGAAGAATAAATTTATAAGACATAATTTTAGATAAAAAAGACTCTATAATAAAAGTATGCCTTGTTTTTATTAAAGCATACTTTTATAGCAAATCTCAATATTTTAAATTAATCTTCCTTCATTCCAGAGAGTATTACATGATAAATCTATATTATCATTCCAACTTATACCATACCCACCTTTATCTATTTTAACCTGCTTGAATAGTCCCTTTATATTTATTAAATCCTTAAAAGAAGAATATTTCTCAATCAATGGTTTTACATCATATATTTTTTTTACATTGTTTTGAAATTCTATAAGTAAATTGTATTCAGATAAAAGATTAACATTTTTTATTTTATAAAACATAATAAATACCTCCTTTATACTAATGATGGTAATTCAAAAAATTGTTGAGTATCCCATAAAACTTCGCTATAACTGGCATTATATCCCCTCCTATTTTTATTATAACTTATTTTTTTTTAATTATTAAGTATATCTTATTTAATATTTATAAAATAAAAAATCATGAAACATCCTAAAGATAAAGTCCTATAATATATAAACAAATAGCATTTATAATATATTATAAACTGTGATCTTTAAGATTGTTCCATGACTTTTCATATATTTTTTATGCTTCCTTCTTGGACATCATATCCTTAACCTTCATAAGTCTTGTTATGCTTCCACGTTCATTTTCATCAAGTTTCATCTGAATGAATCTTATTGTTTCCTTAAGCTGTGGTATTGTCATGTATTCCAATGCATTTACACGACGTCTAGTTTTCTCAACTTCATCTGCCATAAGCTGACAGGCTTTTTCCACTTCAGCCAGTTCCAGCAAATTATCCATAACACTGCTCAGTCCATCAATTGCATCATCCAAATCCGCAGATGTCTGTGCATACCCATAAGGATATATCATTCCCTGATTTCCCTCATTTTCCTTGACAAAAGTCATTTGAGGTACATTAACGCTCATTATATTTTTCTTTTTAACTTCCACTCCTATTTTTTCTTTAGGATAGGCAATGGCGTTTTCAAGCATTTCATCAGACATTACTCCTCTTGACAAAAGGAAATCCTTGAAGGAATTTTGTAACATTCCTTCGACTTTTTCACGTAATTTTTTATTTTTCTTTATCATATCAATAAACTGACGCATTAATTCATCCTGTTTATCCTTCAGTAATTTATGTCCTCTTACTGCTGTCTTAAGTCTTATTTTAAGCCTTGAAAGCTCCATACGGGTAGGATTTACATTCAACTTTGCCATAACTATTCATCTCCTGCAGGTAAATATTTTTCCAAATATTCATCCCTAATTCTCTTCAACTCTGTTCTTGGCAATATTTTTAATAATTCCCATCCTAATTTCAATGTTTCCTCAATACTTCTGTTCTTTTCAAATCCTTGTGCCACATACTGATCTTCAAAAGCTGTAGTAAATTTAACGAAAGCCTTGTCTGTATCAGATAAAGCAGATTCTCCCAATATTACTGCAAGTTCTTTTGCTTCTTTTCCTGTAGCGTAGGCCGCAAACAGCTGGTTCATTGTATCCGCATGGTCTTCCCTTGTTTTACCTTTTCCTATCCCTTTATCCTTCAATCTCGAAAGTGAAGGCAATACATCTATAGGAGGCATCAAGTTCTGTTTATATAAATCTCTTGAAAGTATAATCTGTCCTTCAGTTATATATCCTGTCAAGTCAGGAATTGGGTGTGTCTTGTCATCTTCAGGCATTGTAAGTATAGGAATCTGAGTTATAGATCCTTCCCTACCTTTTATTTTTCCTGCTCTTTCATAAATTGTAGACAAGTCAGTATACAGATATCCTGGGTATCCACGTCTTCCAGGAACTTCTTTTCTCGCTGCTGATACTTCACGAAGAGCCTCACAGTAGTTAGTTAAGTCTGTCAGTATAACAAGTACGTGCATTCCCTTTTCAAATGCCAAGTATTCAGCACATGTAAGAGCCATTCTCGGTGTAGCTATTCTTTCTATCGCAGGGTCATTGGCAAGGTTCATAAATAATACTGCCCTGTCAATCGCACCTGTTTTTGTAAAGTCATCAATAAAGAATTGAGCTTCCTCAAATGTTATCCCTATCGCTCCAAATACAACCGCAAATTTTGATTCTGAGTTTAATACTCTTGCCTGTCTTGCTATCTGAGCCGCAAGTTCAGCGTGAGGAAGTCCTGATCCTGAGAATATAGGCAGTTTTTGTCCTCTTACAAGTGTATTAAGTCCATCAATTGCTGATACTCCAGTTTGAATAAATTCTGAAGGGTAATCCCTTGCAACTGGGTTTATTGCCACTCCGTTTATATCCAAACTTTGTTCAGGTATTATTTTTGGACCGTTATCTTTTGGTCTTCCCAATCCATCAAATATTCTTCCTATCATATCTTCAGAAACCCCTAATGATAAAGGTTTTCCTAAAAATCTTACTTTTGAATTTTTCAAGTTTATTCCTGCAGAACTTTCAAACAGCTGAACCATCGCTTTGTCTCCGTTAACTTCCAGAACCCTTCCACGTCTAAGTTCTCCTGTCTGAATTTCTATTTCTACAAGTTCTTCGTATTTTACACCTTCAACACCTTCAACAACCATCAAAGGACCTACTATTTCACTGACTGTTCTGTATTCCTTAAGCATCTAATGAACCTCCTTTGTTTATAAGGTTATCTACTTCATTTTCGATTTCATTTAAAATATCATTCATTTTATCCAAATCACTTTCAGGCATATATTTTGCCCTTGCAATTTTTTCCCTTACAGGCATTTCAGAAATTTCTTTCAAATATGCACCTGACTCAAGTCCTCTATTTGCTTCATCATAGAATTTAAGGACTAGCTGAAGCATTTTATCCTGCTTTGTAAGTGAAGTATATGTATCTGATTCCATGAAGGCGTTCTGTTGCAGATAATCTTCCCTTATTGACTTTGCAACTTCCAGTTTAAGCTGATCTTTTTCTGAAAGTGTATCTCTTCCTACCAGTCTTACAATTTCCTGTAGGCTTGATTCTTCCTGTAACAGAGCCATGGCTCTTTTTCTATTTTGAGAGAATTCAGGTCCTACATTTACATCCATCCAGCTATCTACCTTTGTCTGATACAATGAATATGAATTCAGCCAGTTAATAGCCGGGAAGTGTCTTCTGTATGCAAGGTTTGCGTCAAGTCCCCAGAATACCTTAACTATTCTAAGAGTAGCCTGTGATACTGGTTCAGAAATATCCCCTCCTGGAGGTGATACTGCTCCGATTACTGTCAATGCTCCTTCTCTTCCATCTTTTCCAAGACAGATTACCTTTCCTGATCTTTCATAGAAGTCAGCAGCTCTTGATCCAAGGTAAGCCGGATATCCTTCATCTCCTGGCATTTCTTCCAGACGTCCTGACATTTCACGAAGTGCTTCTGCCCATCTTGATGTGGAATCTGCCATTATTGCCACTGAATATCCCATATCTCTAAAGTATTCTGCAATTGTTATTCCTGTATATATACTTGCTTCCCTCGCTGCAACCGGCATATTTGAAGTATTTGCTATAAGTACAGTTCTTTTCATCAGAGATTGTCCTGTATTTGGATCTATTATTTCCGGGAATTCCATAAGAACGTCTGTCATTTCGTTTCCACGTTCTCCACAACCTACGTATACTATTATCTGTGCATCTGCCCATTTTGCCAATTGGTGCTGAACGACAGTTTTTCCAGATCCAAACGGTCCTGGAACACAGGCAGTTCCACCTTTAGTTACAGGGAAGAATGTATCAATTACTCTTTGTCCTGTTACTAGTGGAGCTTCAGGATTCAATTTCTGTTTATATTTTCTTCCTCTACGTACAGGCCATTTCTGCATAAGCTGTATATTTACATCACCGTTTGCAGTTTCCACCACAGCAACTGTATCTGTAACAGTAAAGCTTCCTTTTTCTATTGATTTCAGTGTTCCTTCAACTCCTAAAGGAATCATGATTTTATGGCTTATAACTGAAGTTTCCTGAACTGTTCCTATTATATCTCCAGCTTCAACTTTTTCCCCTGCACTTACAACAGGTTCAAAATCCCATTTTTTTTCTCTATTTAAAGAAGGTACTGCTACCCCTTTATTCAAATAATCTCCTGCAACTTCCTGAAATTCCTTTAACGGTCTCTGTATACCATCAAACATTGCTTCAAGAAGTCCTGGTCCTAATTCAACACTTAGAGGTTCACCTGTAGAATAAACCGGCTCTCCTGGTCCAATTCCTACTGTTTCTTCATAAACCTGTATAGAAGCCCTGTCACCTCTCATTTCTATTATTTCCCCTATTAATTTATTATCGGAAACCTGTACAACGTCATATACATTTGCTTCATCCATTCCTTCTGCTACGACAAGAGGTCCCGATACTTTTATAATTTTTCCTACTTTCAATGAACATCTCCTTCTTTCTTCAAAGTTTTCGAAGTATTATTTTGCTATTTTTCTTTAAAATATATTTGAACCTATGGCTTTTTCTACGTAATCATTTATTTTCTGAATTCCTATTCCTGAACTTCCCTGGTTATTCGGTATTAGAATAATAGCAGGTAAAAGCTCCCTGTTATATCTTTCCACTGTTTCCTCCACAAGGGCGGCAACTTGTTCAGTTACAAATATGATTCCATAATTTTCATTTGCCAGGGTATCTATAGTTTTTCTTGCTTCTTCTTTACTTACAACAGGATAGACATCCACTCCCAATGCCTTAAAAGCTAAAATTGAATCCTTATCTCCGACTACTCCTATCTTATGCATAAGTATCACGCAACCTTTCTTTAATTCTGTCAGAGTCTAGGCTGTTGATTTTCCCAACCATTATCATTCTTATGGCATTTATTTCTCTTTCTTTTGCCACAAGATAAGTAAATAAAGGTTCTGGTCCAAACACAACATATTTAGATTCCCTGTTTAGCGCCATCAGGTAGTTATCTGAAATCTTTTCAAGCTCAGACAGTCTTCCTGTATTTTCAAATGCTTCTATTCCTGCTGTCAGATATGTTCCTATCTTTTCTTTTCTGAATTTATTGGCTATCATTTCAGGAGTATCATTCAAAGAAACTACTATTTTATCCTTTGGTATGTTTCCTCCTTCATGTATTACACCTTCAAGGAATTTCAAATCCCTATTCTGCTTTTTAACTCTTAATAAAGTGATTATATTTTGAAAGTCAATAAGTCCTGAAACATAATCCCTCATTATTTCCACATCTATTTTAGACGCAATTTTTGATAGATGTTTATAATAATATTTATCCACTATCAGATCAATTTTCTGAGGATCATTATTTTCAGCAAAATCCTTTTCCACTTCATCAATTGCCTCAATAAATTCTTCAGGCAGATCTTCATAATTCTGTATTTCAAATTTCTGTTTCAGTTTAGAAGCCTTTACAGTACCGGCATCCATTAGTAGATCTGTAAAATCCTTTCCTGAAAGCTTACTTTTCAATAATACTTTTAAATTATGATAATCATATTTAATTGAAAGAATATCTACGATTTCACTGTCGTTGCTCATTTCCCTAACGAGGGAGAACACTCTTTCAGTTTCTCTTCTCAATATTTTTTCATAACTTCTGCTATCTTTTATATCAGCCATATTGTGAGAGTATTCCGTTTCTCCCAGCTGTTTCAGTACATCGTCGGGAGACCCGGCTTCAATCATTCTTTCAAGCCTGTTTTTAGTCAGAAGTCTCTTTTCCAGCACTCTGACAGTTACGACGCTTCGCCCGTAATCCATTCTATTCATGTACTTTCTCCCTTACTATATGGATATTATGAAAAGAGAAGTTTTGAAATCTCAACTTCCAATTCATCTCTCATAAAGTCAAGTTTTACTTCAAAAGTATAATTTTCCTGTATTCCATTTTCTTCAATAATAAACCCTGAAGAAACAGACTCATCTTCTGCTACATGTATTCCAGGAAATTCATTCTTGACTCTACCAATATATTCTTTTTTTACAATCAGCTTTTTATTTTCATTAAATGAAGCTGTATCTATATTTTTTTTCAAATAGTTCATATATTCTTCTTCATTTAAATTAACAAGCCTGTCCTTTAATCTTCCTATAACTCTTTCAATTACCGTCTGTTTAGCCTTCAATTTTTCATTTCTTGCTTTAAGTCCGGCACTTGCTTTTATTCTCTCTGATATTAATTCTCTTTCCTTCGCTGCAGCTTCAAGTATATCTTCCTTTCTGGAATCAATCTTTTTCAGGCTTGAATTAAATTTTTCTTCAGCCTGAGCTTCTGCATTTTTTACAATCTCTGCAGCTTTTTCCTTAGCATCATTTAATATTTTTGCTGTTAAGTTATCCAAACTAGACATTATTTCACATCCTTAACTTTACGTCTTATTGTTTTCAGTTTATATCACCTCAAATGATTGATGAATATCTTCTATTTGAAAGATACTCCTGATAAAAGCATAATTGATACAACAAATGCTAACAATGCGTAAGTTTCAACCATTACCGCATAAACTATACCTTTTGTAGACTGTTCTTCATTTTTAGCCAGTAAGCTGATACCTGAAGCTGCAACTCTTCCTTGGAATATTGCTGATCCATATCCTGCTATTGCTATTGGAAGACAAGCTATAAATATGTAAATTCCTTCTGCAATACTCATTTGCGGATTTAATCTACCTAATACCATAAGTCCAATAACGAATCCATATAACCCTTGTGTTCCTGGCAATAATTGTAATACTAATGATTTACCAAATTTTTCAGGTTCTTCAGCCATAAGACCTGCTGCAACTTCTCCGACCATTCCAACTCCTTTTGCTGATCCTATACCTGATAAAAATACTGCCACTGCTGCTCCTAAAGCTGCAAAAATAAGTCCACTTTGTTCTCCAAATAATGTTGATAAGTTCATGTTTTCCTCCTAAATTTTTATTTTTTATTTTTTTATTTAATTTTCAATAAATAGTTTCCTAAATTTCTTAATCATCTAAATTGATATATTTACTTTCAGTTCTAAAATCTTTAAAAGGTTTTCCTCCACCTTCATAAAATTTCCCAAAGAACTCAACATATATCAATCTTGAAGTATGAACATAAGCTCCAAGGAATGAAAGGAAAAGATTGAATAAATGTCCTACAACAAGTATTATAGGTATAAATAAGAATCCTATCCAGCTTCCACCCAGCATTGCGGCTATCATGTTCATTGCCTGTGCAATAAATCCTCCTGATAGTCCAAGTGCCATAAGTCTTGAATATGATACCAAATCTCCTACATAACTTGAAATTCCATAAAGGCTATAAAGTCCTCCTCCAATTTTTCCTCCGATACTCTTAGCTTCTCTTCCTCCAGTAAGAACAATTCCTACCATTCCTACAATCATTATCCACATGGATACACTTGTAATAACTGGTGATAAATTCATAAGAGAGAAAGTTAAATAAACTATACCTCCACTAAGTGCCATATACCAGAAACCTACATCATACAATGCATCTAATGGTTTTCCTTCCTTAAATAGAAGATAAGCTTTTATTGCCAATCCAAAGAATAAATGTATCAATCCAAATGCAATTGAACCTATTAATAATTTCTGGAATTCATTTGCAGGGTTAACAAGTCTCCATAATCCTGGAATTTCATATCCAAAGTATGAACCATAAAGAACTCCCCAGATAATTACTGAAAAACTTAAATAAAAGAAAAATTGCACTAAAAGTTTCGATTTTTTATTCAAGTTGAAAAATTTCAATACAAACAAAGTTCCAAGTAATAATGTAAGTCCATATCCTGCGTCTGCTCCCATCATTCCAAAGAATACTATGTAGAAAGGTGTAAGCAGAGGTGTAGGATCTATTTCATTGTATTTTGGATAAGCATACATTTCTGTCAGACTTTCAAAAGCAGTAACTATTTTGTTATTTTTAAGTTTTATCGGTACTTCAGAATCATCTTTTTCCGCTTCCTCAAATGTCACATAATAGTTTTCACCTGTTATTTCCTTAACTGCATTTTCAAATTCATCTTTTTTGTCTGAAGGAATCCATCCATTAATAATACAAGTATTTTTAGTTTCAGCTAATTTTTCAGATTCAGTTATTCTCAGTTTCTTATTTTTCAAATATTCATAAACTGCTTCCAAATCTCCTAATTCGCCATCATATTCCTTAATTTCCTCTTTTATCTGTTTCTTTTCGTTTCTCAATTCCTCAATTTCTTCTTTAAATCGTCTCATATGGTCAGAAGGAATTCCATCTATATTCAAATCTGTAACCGAAAAGCTTCCTGCTCTGAATACATCATTAAGCTTAGCTTTTTCCTCATTGCTGTTATCAGATATAACAAGATAGTACATGTCTTCCTTTGTTTCATTAAGCTCTTCATAATACGTCTTATCCAGTTCACTTATTCTGTCTATGAATGTACTTTTCATCTTCACAGGAACTGTTCCAAGATATCCCGTAACTCTTTTAAGCTTTTTCAAATCTGCAGGATTTATATCCAGCTTTTTCCATAGGGAAATATGCTCTATCTCAGTATATTTCTTTGAAATTTCACTGTTCAGCTGATTTAGTTTTGCTCCCAGCTTTTTCAAATCAAGATAGGTTTTCTTCCAGTCATACGTTTCAATTTTTTCAGATAATTCTTCAAAAGTATAGTTGTCATTTCCTGCCATCATTGCCTTTAATCCCTTTTTAGACACATGATATTTTCTAACAAGGGATATTGCATTTTCCACTCCATTGAGTCTTTCGTCAATTCGTGTCAAATCCTCATTATTTACAACTTTTTTTACTATTTTTTCTTCATCGGTATTCATATTTTCTTCTAAGTCAATATCGATAAAGCTGACTTCCCTAAATTTTTGAAGATTCTTTAAAAGTTTAGATTTTTGAGATTCGAAAGCAATCAGATTAAACTTGCTCATTTTAACTATTGCCATTATCTCACTATCCTCTCTGTTAATAATTTCACGACTTCATCAATTTTAGCTTCATCAATATTCAGTATGTTGTTAATATAGCCTTCCTCTTCTTTAAGAAGGATATTTACAGCATTGTCGGCATCTTTGACTACTTCGTTTTTCAGCTTTTCCGATTCCTGATTGACATCGGAAATTACTTTTTCATTGTTGCTTTTTATTTTCAGTTCCATGTCTTTGAGTATCCTTTTAGCACTCTCGTGGGCACTGGAAATAATTTCATCTGCCTCTTTTTCGGCTTCCTGTATTTTCTTTAAAACTTCATTTGCCAAGACTATACCTCCTTTGACTCAAAATTTTTTTCTACTCTAATTATAACATATTTTTCACAAATTGCCATAGTTTCGTAGCTTTTTTTTTTCTGACTCATTAGTCATTTTTAATCTTACCATTTTTTTATGCTTTTGTCAACAGTAATATTAGCTATTCTAATATAATATAAGTTTTTCTTATGACAATAATTTTAATGCTATTTAAATGAAAAATCAACCTAAAAATTATATATCTTTTTCTTTTTACTTAATAGATAAAATATATAATTTAAGATTGATTCAACAGAAGTATAATAGTATAAAAATTAAATTTAAAATCCCTTTATTTTATATTGATATATTTTATATTATCAATTGTTTCAAAACCTAAGTCTTTTGCTTTTTCTTCAGCCCTCTGCATATTATAATTTTTTATAAGGTTATAATCCAAAGCCTCTACTTCAGTTTTAATTTCTCTTAGCTGAGTTTCCAATGCAGTTTTTCTTGCCCCTAAATTTCCTATTTCATAAGTAACATACATTTTTGTCATAGCTGCTAGTATAAAAATAATGCTATAAATTAGAACTAGAAATATCTTTTTTCTACTTGCAATTGATATCTTTTCTTTTTCCCTTGCTATTTCTTCAGAATATATATATTCAGGAGCTACAGGACTATAATTACTTTCAAATTCTACTATTTTTAATTTTTGATTTATTTTTCTTTCCATAACTATCTATACTCTTTCCTTTCAAATATTCTCAATTTTGCTGAATGTGCCCTGTTATTTTCATTCAGTTCACTTTCTTTTGCAATTATTGGTTTTTTCGTAATTACTTTTCCCAAACTTTTTTTATTACATACACAAACTGGTATTTCCGGTGGACATGTACAAGGATTTTCATATTCCCTGAACTTTTCCTTTACCATTCTGTCTTCAAGCGAATGGAAGGTTATGACAAGCAGTTTTCCATTATTGTTTAACAGGTTAACAGCTTTATCCAATGCTTCTTCCAACACTTCCAGTTCTTTATTTACAAATATTCTTATTGCCTGAAATGTACGTTTTGACGGATGTTTCTTCATACTTTTTCCTATGGATTTTATTATAATTTCAGACAGTTCCAATGTTGTTTCTATTTTCTTATTTTTTCTATATTCAACTATATTTTTAGCAATTTTTCTTGACTTCGGTTCTTCTCCATATTTATAGATGATATCAGCAATTTCCTTTTCAGAAAAATCATTGACTACCTCATATGCACTTATTTTCAAGTTTCTATCCATTCTCATATCAAGCTTTGCATCATATCTGTATGAAAAACCTCTTTCAAGATTATCCAGCTGATTTGAAGAAACTCCTATATCCATAAGTATTCTGTCTACTTTATTATGTCCTGCCAGATAGATTACAGTATCAAGATTTCTAAAATTGTCCTGAAAAATCTCAATTTTATTTCCATATTTTTTCAATCTTTCTTTAGCAAAATTTATTGCTTCCTTGTCCTGATCTATACCTATGACTTTAGATTCTGTCGAAGACCTTTCAAGCATCCCCTCCGTATGTCCACCTCCACCTAAAGTACAGTCTACATAAACAGCATCTCCTTCACTTATTATATTTTCCATCACTTCATCAAATAAAACGGGTTTATGATATTCCAACTTAGGCTCCTTTCCGACTGACATACTTGCTATATTTATTACAGTCTATTTTTATTAGAAATCTATTTCATCCGCTATATCTTCAATTATTCCTATTTTTTCATTCATATAAGTTTCCCATTTTTCTTCAGACCATATTTCAATACGATCGTCACTTCCAGTTATTATGGCATTTTTTTCTATTTCCGAATATTTCATTAAAGATGCAGGTATACTAAGTCTACCTTGATTATCAAGAGAAAGTTTTGTGGCAGCTGATAATATAAAACGTTGATATGCCCTATGTTTACTGTTGGTCATCTTCAGTTCCTTAAGTCTGGCTTCAACTTCGCTCCATCTCTCAATTGGAAAAAGGTTTATGCAGTTGTCTAGTCCCCTGGTAATAACAAATTCCTCACTTCCCAATTGTTCCCTGAATTTTATGGGCATCATTACTCTTCCTTTGTTATCTACCTTACAGGAAAATTCTCCTATAAACATAGCGTCCATCCTTTATTATCAGTTCTTTCTATTATTTTCTCTACCTTTTTGTTTCTATTTTGCACCTTATTTTTATATTTTACACTTTTTACCACAATTTACCACTTTTTTACCACTATAGTTTACCTTTATTTATAATTTTTTTCAACTACTTTTTTATATGAAATGTTATCTTTTTTATATATTTTTAATTGTTTACACTGTATATAGCAATATAAAAATAAAAAAACACATTATATTGTGTTTTTTTATTTTTATATATATTATAAATCGTTATTCTTTTAAGAATGAATTTTGTATATTTTTATAGCACTTTATATTCATTTGCATTATTTTTACTTGTATAAGATCTGTTTTCTAATTTCTTCTGATTTATTTTTTCCCAGTAATTCTTCAATAAGTGCCAATGAAAAGTCAATTGCTGTCCCTGCTCCTCTGCTTGTTATTATATTATCGTCTTTAACAACATCCTGATTTACAATAATTGCTCCATCTTTTTCTATATCCGGCTCGCATTCCGGAAAGCATATCGCCTGTTTTCCTTTTAATATTCCCAATGCTGACAATATTGTCGGAGCTGCACATATAGCTCCCAATTTACGATTTATTGAAAATTCCTTCAATTTTTCCTGAAGTTTTTCTGATTTCATATAATTTCCTGTTCCAGGTCCTCCAGGTAAAACTATCATCTCATAACTTTCAAAATTTATTTCATTTATCGTTTTATCTGTCAGAACTGTTATTTTCCTTGAGCTTACAACCTTCTTATCCTCATTAATTGAAACAGTATCTACAACGATTCCTGCTCTTCTTAATAAATCAATTGGAGCCATTGCTTCTATTTCTTCAAACCCATCTACTAAAAATACTAATACTTTCTTATCAGTCATTTTCATCGCCTCCTTATATTAACAGAAACTGCCTCAAAAGAAAAATACAGAATTTAATATGAAAAATTATATTTATGAGTTATTTTGGAATTTCACAATACAAAACATGAAATAAATTTAGAAAAAGTCAACTGTTCGAGCCATAAGGCGAGTTTTGACTTTTTCTTAATGAATAAATGTTTTGTATGAGTGAAATTCTAATAAATGAATAAATAGAATTTTCATATCATCTTATATGATTTTTCCTTTTTGAGGCAGTTTTATTTTACACTATGGTAATAAATGTTCCAGAACTTCTTCCGGTGTATTTTGCTGTAATATTAAATCTCTATATTTTTGAGCTTCTTCATAGCTGCTGTTTCTTATTATCTTTTTAACTTGAAGTCCTGATGAAGCACTCATACTGAATGAGTCAAGACCCATACCTAATAATAATTTTGTCGCTTTTTTATCTCCGGCAAATTCTCCACACATACTTACATTTATATTTGCATCATGTGCAGCATCAATTACCTTCTGTATTGCTTCCAATACTGCAGGGTTGAATGAATTGTATAGTGTTGAAACCATTTCATTTCCTCTGTCTACTGCAAGGAAGTATTGTGTTAAGTCATTTGTACCAATTGAGAAGAAATCAACTTCTTTAGCAAATTTATATGCAATAATTGCTGTTGAAGGAGTTTCAACCATTATTCCAACTTTTATGTTTCTGTCATAAACTTTTCCTATTTCATCCAATTCTCTTTTACATTCTTCAAGAATAGTATTTGCTTTTCTAATTTCATTAATAGAGCTTATCATTGGATACATTATTTTTATTTGACCATATCTGGAAGCTCTTAAAATAGCTCTCAGCTGTGTCTTAAACATATCCTTGTTTTCCAATGAAATTCTTATTGCCCTGTATCCAAGGAACGGATTTAATTCTTTTGGTAAATCAAGATAAGGAAGTTCTTTATCTCCACCTATATCCATTGTTCTTATAGTTACAGGTTTTCCTTTCATTTTTTCAGCAACTATTCTATATGCCTGATATTGTTCTTCTTCTGTAGGAAAATGGTCAGAATTCATGAATAGAAATTCAGTTCTGTATAATCCAATTCCTGTAGCACCAGATTCTATAACGGCATCTACATCATTAGGACTTCCTATATTTCCCCAAATATCTACTTTTCTTCCATCAATAGTTATTGCTTCTTCCCCGATTAATTTTTTCAATTCTTCTTTTTCTTTTCTCAATTCTTCTCTTTTAACTTCATATTGAGCCAGTAATTCTTCTGCCGGGTTAAGGAACAGTTCTCCTGCTTCCCCGTCCATTATAACTGTTTCACCTTCCTTAACTTCGCTAAGAATACCTTTTACCCCAACTACTGCCGGTAATTCAAGAGATCTTGCCATGATTGCTGAATGGGCAGTCTTTCCACCAACTTCTGTTATAAATCCTACACAGTTTTTTAAATCAAGCTGTGCTGTATCTGAAGGTGTCAAGTCATAAGTTACTACTACTGTATCAGGCTCAAGATTACTTAAATCATATATTTTTATACCTAATAAGTTTTTAAGCCATCTTTTTCCTATATCCTGAAGGTCAGCAGCTCTTTCTCTTAAATAAGCATCATCCAACTGAGAAATCATTTCACAGTACTCATCTATACCTTCTTTCAATGCTCTTGCCGCAGGCATTTTTTCCCCTTTAATCTTATCCTGAACTTCCATAAGCAAGTCTTCATCTTCCAAAAGCATTATGTGCCCGTCAAAAATTGCAGCCTTGTCTTCTCCCATTTTTTCCTTTACTTTTTCTCTAATGGAGATTAATTGGGTTTTAGATTTTTTCAATCCTTCTTCCAATTTTGTCAATTCAGATTCTATTGTAGAATCTGCAGCTTTTACTTCAGGTATTACCATTTCTTCTTCTCTGAAAAGTAATACTTTACCTATAGACACTCCTTCCGAAGCTCCAATTCCTGTCAATCTTCTCATTTCATTTCTCCTCTATATATAAATTTTTATTACTAACAATTTCTATATACTTTACCTATGAATACAACTCTGTTTTTATAAATTAATTCATGCTTTCAACAATTGCTTCTGTTAAATTATCTAGAACTTCTTCCTGCTCAGGTCTTAATGCTGATTTTACATCTAAAGGTTCTCCAACTACTTCAATTTTTTTGAACTCAGTTTCAAATTTCTTTTTCATTGCTCCTAAAGCTCCTGTTGCCCATGTATGATTTCCAATTAAAGAAACCTTTCTGTTCTGATATCCTAATGATGCAAGCTCATGAAGTAATGAATCCATAACAAGATACAATCCAGTATTGTAAGTAGGTGCTGCCAATACAAGGTTGCTGTATTTCCATGCTTCAGAAATTATGTATGAAGGATGTGTTTTTGAAACATCAAAAACTTTTATATCTTTTACTCCCTTCTGTGCTAATTTATTTGCAATGCAGTTAACTGTATTTTCAGTATTTCCATACATTGAACCAAATATCAGAACAACTCCGTCTTTTTCTGGAGTACTTGTACTCCATTTATTATATAAATCAAGTAAATAGTTTATATCTTCAGGTGTTCTCCAGATTGGCCCATGTAAGGGTACTATCATATTTATAGTAGTGTCTTTCAATTTTTTAAATACATTCTGTACTTGCATTCCGTATTTACCAACTATATTTGTATAGTATCTTCTCATTTCAGAAAGATAATATCCTTCAAAATCCACTTCATCCTTAAATATATTTCCATTTAGTGTTCCAAATGTTCCAAAGGCATCAGCTGAGAATAATATCCCTTTTGTTTCTTCATATGTCATTGTTACTTCTGGCCAGTGAACCATAGGTGCTCCAATGAATCTTAGCTTATTTTCTCCTAAATCCAGTACATCTCCTTCTTTTATTTCATAATAGTTTTCTGCCGCAGAAGTATTATAAAACTGTTCAAAGAAAGCAAATGTCTTTTTATTTCCAACTATTTTCAGATTTGGATACAACATCAATAAATCTTCTATATTTCCACAGTGATCAGGTTCCATATGGTTAACTATCAGGTAATCAAGTTCTCTTCCTTGTAAAAGATATTTTATATTTTCCAGATACTGGGCTCTTATTGATGCATCCACTGTATCAATAATTGCTGTTTTTTCATCTAGTATAAGACTTGAATTATATGAAACTCCTTTTGGTATAGGAAACATATTTTCAAATCTTTCCAGTCTTCTGTCATTTCCCCCAATCCAATAAATTTTATCAGTTATTTGCTGAACGCAATGCATTTTCACTACCTCCTATTTTTCTACAATTAATTATTTATATTCTTTATTTTATTATGATTATTTTCTATTTTTCTTTATATTGTCACGTAACAGCTTTACTATTACACCTTTACCAAACTCAGTTGCCATATCCATTGGAGTACCACCATGAGCATCTGTCAGTTGAGGATTTGCTCCATATCTTAATAAAATCTCCACTATTCTGGCATTTGATTTCAGTGTAGCATCCTGTAAAGGTAACCATCCATCTGTTCCACTATGAACATTTACAAGCTTCCTATCTGCCTTCAGAAGTATTTCCACAGCTTCTTCATTTTCATAGTAACAGGCTGTATGTAATGTCAACTTACCAAAAACTGGGTGTTTTTCATATAAATTTGCTCCATTTTCCACTAATACTTTAAGAATTTCATTATTTCCGGATTCAATAGCTACTATTATAGGAGTATACCCTGTTTTATCGTGAGCATTTATATCTATCAGGTTTACTTCAACCTCATCAGAAACTGCTGTAACTAAATCACTATATTTAGGTCCATAATAATTTCCATTATCATTCTTTTCCCTCTTTTCAGTATTTTCACTGAGTTTCTTCTTATTCTCCTTTGTTGCAAGATGATTTAATACAAATTTATTGTTATTCTTTCTTATAGCTTCAAAAAGAACTTTTAGTCTCATCTCATTCATGCTCATAAGTTTTTCTTCAGTTACAAGATCGATAGTTTTTTCACTTATACCGTTACGCAAAATCATTTTTTCCGCATATATAAAATTTGATAAAATTATAAACAGAAAAAATATTTTATATATTAATTTTTTTGTCATGGTTTCACCTCTAATTATTTACATATTATATCATATGATTTTAAAACTGTAAATAAAAATTGTCTTTTAGACACCTTTAAAAATATACATAAAAACTCCCCTATTATTTATAATAACAAGGGAGTTTTTTTCTAAATGTATAGTTATTTTTAATTTAATTACATTTTTTCTATTTCTTCCAGAACTTCATCAACATGGCCTTTAACTTTAACTTTTCGCCATTCTTTTACGATTTCTCCTTTTTCATCTATAAGGAAAGTTGAACGTTCTATTCCAAAATATTTCTTTCCAAAGTTGACTTTTTCCTTCCAGACTTGGTATTTTTCACATACATCACTGTTTTCATCACTTAAGAGTAAAAAAGGAAGTTCATTTTTCTTCTTAAAGTTTTCATGTCTTTTTATACTGTCCTTACTTATTCCCAGTACCACAACACCTTTTGCAGTAAGTCTGGCAAAGTTATCCCTGAAAGAACAGGCTTCCTGAGTACACCCAGGAGTGCTGTCTTTAGGATAAAAATAAAGTACAACTTTCTTACCTTTATAATCACTCAGACTGACATTTTCTCCATTATCAGCCGGTAAACTGAAATCATAAGCTTTCATTTTCATCTCCTTATATTTCTTTTATTTCATAAAAGAAGGAATTTCTATCTTTTTCTCTTTTTTTTCTTCTTTTACTGAGTTTTCTTCATTGATATCATTATTTTCCACATCATTACTAATAACATTTTCTTCTGCTTTAACTTCTTCCTGAACAAATCCCTCAGAAATTCCGCTAAAATTATTAGTATCTACTTGCAATTCTTCTGTTACACTATCTGCAATGTTATGTTTTTGTCCAGTTTCTTCATTTCCTTCAAAAATATTCTCTGGAACATTTCCTGTTTCAAAAGGGTTTTCTTGAACATTATTTCCAATTTCATGAAGATTTTCTTTAACTTCCTGAATTTCCTGAGGAAGAATATTTTCTTCATTCACAATATTTTCAACATTTTCTGTATTTTGAGGTTGTGCAATCTGCTCAACATTCTCAATATTTTCAATGCTCTCAACTGGTTCAATAAATTCAGTATGCTCAACATTTTCAGTAACACTAGGAATTTCAACATGTGCAGGTATTTCTATTTTCTGTGGCTGTGCTTCCTGCGGTTCTGAAACAATATTATTTTCCTGAGGAAGAATATTTTCAACATTTGGAACTTCTGCTACTTCTTTTTTCTCTGGTTCTGTCTGCTCTATCTTAGGTTCTTCTATTTTCTCTTCCTTTATTTCTTCTTTCACTTCTTCTTTTTTATTTTCAACAGGTTTTTCTTCCGCTGTTTTAACTTCAGAAGGCTTTTTATCCTCCACTACATTTTCTGGAACAACTTTTACTTCTTCAGTTTTATTTTCCTGTTTATTTCCTGAATCAGAAGCATCCTTTTTAGGGGAATTATTTAACAGTTCCTGAACTGAAACTCCTGAAATTATCTTTCTTACTTCATCACCAGTTATTGTTTCTTTTTTCAATAGCAGTTCAGCAATTCCATCAAGTTTTTCCCTGTTTGCTCTTAAAGTTTCAACTGTTTGACGGTATTCATTGTTAAGTATCTCTCTTATTTCAAGATCAATTTCTCTTATTGTTTCATTACTCTTATTTGAAGTAAATGTAAATTCTTCGTCAGAATTTTCAAGGTTTACAGGTCCTAATTTCTTACTCATTCCAACGCTTTCCACATATGCTCTTGCAAGTCTTGTAGCTCTCTTAATATCAGAATAAGCCCCTGTACTTATGTCATCCAGAACTAAATCTTCTGCTGCTCTTCCTCCAAAAAGAACTTTTATTTCTGCTAACATTTCCTTACTTGTAGTCACAAGCTTTTCTTCAGGAAGTGGCATCATAAATCCTCCGGCATCTCCCCTTGGAATAATCGTAACTTTATGTACAGGATCTGCTCCCGGTGTAAGTTCAGTCATAACAGCATGTCCTGCTTCATGGTAAGCAAGCAGTCTTTTTTCCTCAGGTTTAATGATTTTACCTTTTTGCCCTAATCCCATTCCAATTTTATCAACAGCTTCATCCAAATCTTCCATTGTTATTGTATCAGAAGCTTTTCTTGCAGCCAGTATCGCAGCTTCATTTAATAAATTCGCCAAATCAGCTCCTACAAATCCTGGAGTTATTTTTGCTATATCTTCAAGTCTTACATCAGAAGCAAGTTTCTTATTTCTGGCATGTACTTTTAATATCGCAATTCTTCCTTGTAAGTCAGGTGCATCAACATTTATTCTTCTATCAAATCTTCCTGCTCTCAGCAATGCCGGATCTAGTACATCTTCCCTGTTTGTTGCCGCTATAACTATTACTTTTGCATCAGTTTCAAAACCGTCCATTTCTACAAGAAGCTGGTTTAATGTCTGTTCTCTTTCATCATTACTTCCACTATTTTTTCCAACACTTCTTTTTCTACCGATTGCATCAATTTCATCTATAAATATTATTGAAGGGCTTGAAGACTTTGCCTTTTCAAATAAGTCCCTTACTCTCGAAGCTCCTACTCCGACAAACATTTCAACAAATTCTGACCCTGAAATACTGAAGAATGAAGCTCCCGATTCTCCTGCAACAGCCTTTGCAAGCAATGTCTTCCCAGTTCCAGGTCTTCCAAGTAAAAGTACACCTTTAGGAACTCTCGCTCCTGCCTTTGTATATTTTTCAGGATTTTTCAGGAAATCAACTACTTCTTTCAGTTCTTCCTTAGCTCCGTCAACTCCTGCTACATCATCAAATTTTACATCCGGTTTCTTATCAAGCTTATCAGCTCTTGATTTACCAAAACCAAAGATATTTCCAGGACCTCCCTGTCCATTTCCCATCATTTTCTTTGCCAGGTAAATCATTAATATTATCATTATTATTATTGGTAAAAAGTTAACTACTAGTGCCAGGAATACAGCTCCCTGTGAAGGTGCACCAACTACAAGTTCTACTTTTTTACTGTTAACTGCATTGATGATAGTAGGATCATTCCCTACTCTTTCAGTTATTTTTCTAGTTGAATAAACAACATTTTTATTGTTTTCTCTGACAACTGCTATTAACTTGTCATCTTTTTCTTCTATTTTACTAAATTTTCCACTTTTAATATCAGCTACAAATTCTGTATATGGAACATCTTTCTTTTCCTGAAAATAGTTTTGTACATCCTGTGTATAAAATACGAATGCAAAAAACAATGCTATTATCATAATAAATACAAATGCCGAACCAAAGAAAGGTGATCTTCCTCCATCGTTTCCGCCATTTTTTCTATTATTTTCTTTTCGTAATTCTTCTAGTCTTTTTCTGATGTCATCTTTATTTTTATCGTCCATTTTTCCTCCCTATTATTAGTAACATTTCTTCATTTTGTGTTTTGTCTTTAACTTCTTTCTTCCTTAAATATTTTGAAAACTTTATATCACCCACACTCAATATTTCAGTTACAATTTTATTATTTTTTCTATATTCCATTTCCAGAACAGGTATCTTATTCCTGTCCCATTTTGAAATTTTTTCATCAATCAGTATTTTTTTGACTTTCTTATGTCCCAGATTATTTAATGAAATAACATCACCTTCCAGCCTTTTTCTGACAAATATTTTATGTCCATTGAAATCTTCAGTGAATTTCATTAATTTTACATTTTCCACTTCAGTTTTAATTATTTTTTCAATCTCCAACATACTATCTGTCAACATTATAAAGTAATTATGCCATTTTACCGGAACATTTTTCTTTACTTCGACTCTTTCTTCATCAACTTCTTTTTCTTTCTCTTCTATCACTTCCAATTTATTATATTTTTTTCTTAATATCTTGCCATTTCCCAGAGAAAATTCCTTCGAACCTTCAGCATTAAGATTTCCTTTTTTATCATAAAGTGTTTCATAAATCTGGTCTATTTTCTTTCTTGAAAGTTCTACATCATATTTCTCCAGATACTGGACAAATCTTTCCTTTAAAATGCTATCTTCTTTGTTTTCCCTATTATTTATTTCATGAATAAGTTCATTAACTTTATTTCTAAAATTAGGATTTATATTCACAAACATTGGAAAAATTTCATTTCGTATATAATTTCTTGTATAGTCATTTTTATTATTTGTATAATCTATTATATAACTTTTTCTATTTTCCTGCAAATAGTTTAAAATTTCATTTTTTTCAAACTGCAGTATAGGCCTTATTATATTTCCCCTCTCTTCAGGTATTCCTTTAAGTCCTTTTAAGGAAGTTCCTCTTACAAGCCTAAAAATAAATGTCTCAATATTGTCATCAAGGTTATGCCCGGTAGCAATTCTATCATAATTTATATTTTTCAAGATTCTTTCAATTGCTTCATACCTCAATTCCCTTGCCGCTAATTCTATAGACTTTTTATTTTCAGTCGCATATTCCTTCACATTTACACTTTCGATGTATAGTGGAACATTGTTTTCTTCAGAAAATTCCCTGACAAACTTCAAATCATTCCCTACATCTTCCCGTAAGTTGTGATTTATATACATAAGAGATATTTCAAGGGAATATTCTTTCTTCAAAAAATTCAGCAAATTATACAAAAAAACTGAATCCGGTCCACCTGAAAAAGCTATTAATATTTTTTCATTTTTTCTTATTAAGCCACTTTTTTTAAGTTCTTCCACTTTTTTCTTCATTTTTCCTGTATCAAACATATTCTTAACCCCTGTTTCTTATTTTAACTGACCGCTTTCCCTTCTCTTTTTCAAATGTTCTTCATGCGTTTTTGAGTAATACGTTTTCCCTTTATGTGTAAAGAAGAACAAATCATCTGTAACTTCTGCATTTTCCACTGCTTTAAATGTTTCAACAGGTGGATTTCCAATCGGTGTTGGCGGAAGTCCTTTTACCTTATAGGAATTATAAGGTGTTTCCTTTGTTTTAAGTTCTCCTCTCAACGCCTGTCTTCCCAGTTCATATTTCAGTGTAGCATCCGATTCAAGTTTCATGCCTATTTCAAGTCTTTTTATAAAAATTCCCGCAACTTTTGGTTTATCAACTTGATCAGATACTTCTGCTTCCACTATTGAAGCCAGTTTTAACTGATCATAGAATTTTTGCTTATCCGGATATTTTTCTGGTGGAAATTTCTTTAAAAATTCATTCAGAATAGTTGTTAAAACTTGTTTTGTCGTTACTCCTTCATTAAAAATATATGTTTCCGGATAAAAATATCCTTCAAAGTTGTTATTTTCATGCGGATAAGGGAAATCAATTTCACTTAAGGCCTTATTTATCTCTTCTTCTGACCCTAGTCCCAGTGCTTCAAGTCTTTCATAAACCTGCTTTTTTGTAAATCCTTCAGGTATTGTAACTCTTATACCGTTTGATTCCTTATTTTTTAGTTTTTTCAGAACTTCATATTTTGAAAGTTTCCCATTAAATTTATATGTTCCTATTTTTAACTTAAAGTCTTCACCTAATGTTTTCAAATATACTCTATCCAAAATTCCAAAATTTAGCTTCAGATCTTTGTATATCTGGGTAAAGGTTGTTCCTTTCTTTACATTTAAATTTACATTTTTATACTCTTTTTTTGCTCCAAAAAAGTTATAAAAAATAGTTAAAATTGTTATCAGCAGCACTGCAACAACTACATAAAATGCCTTCAATATATTTTTCATAATTCTCCTAAATCATTTTCTTTCTTATAAACTTTTACATTATACATTTTCATATTTTAACCATACTACTCTTATCTTTTACTATACGTTTCCTTTTTAATTTATTTTAAAAAAGTTATCATAATCTTCCATTAGCTGCTTTTCTATTTTCTCTGCTCTTTCTTCCTGTTCCATTTTGCTACGGTTTATTTCTTCTTTTGGATTTTTCATGTCAGGATTATAAGTTACATCATATAATGTCCTCATATCTTCAATTTTTTCAAGTTCCTTTTCCAGGTTTTCCTTTTCTTCTCCTGTAATCATTATCTTATTTATCGGATATTTGGAAAATACTCTAATTACACCGTCATTTTCGTAGCTTATTATCATGTATTTGTAGTCTTTATCAAAGTACAGGATTTCATTTGTAAAACTTTTAAAACGTCTGTTTTCTGTTTTAAGATAAACTTTTCCCTTCTTTTCCTGTATCCAACCTTTAGTATTATTTTCCATCCACATGTTTGAGCTTGGAGAATAATATGTTTTTACTATTCTGTAGCCACTTTCCTCCTGATTAAAATTATACTTGACATTTTCATATTCAGCTTCAGTTTTATTCGTTGTTTTTATCAAATACCAGCTTCCATATGAAGAAGGAGTATAAAATTTAAGAATTGGATTCACTTTATCATCAATTTTATTTATTATTTTAGTTATTCTGCCAGGTTTCTTCTTGGCTTCCTCTTCCTTTTCCACTTCAACTATTCTGTCCAGATAAATTAATCCGTCATCTTGAGAATCATCTATAATTTCAACTTTTTTCTCATTTATATTTTTCTTATTTTTACTGTTTTCATTAGTAGTTTTTGTATTGGAAAATACTGTCAAATTCACTAAAATAAATATAAAAATTTTATATAACTTATTTTTTTTCAAAATATTCTCCCTTTCATTTCAATTTTTTATAAATTATACCACATATCTCACTTTTTATAAAGTATTTATTCATTTTGATGAGAAAGAAAAATAAGGCTCCTTGTCCTCACCTAAAATCCTTGTTACAAATTTTTAGGCATAGTTCAATCACCTTATTCTTATTACTATTTTATCCCTTATTATTTGGATTTAATCTATATCCCTTCAGCAATTCATCATTTTCCATTATAAATGGTCTTGCATTTGGCTGATCAAATTCCACATCATATTTATTCATCAGATAATCATTCAACTGACTACGGTTATCAAACTTTATAGCCTGAAAAGGTTCCTGGAATGCCAATTTCTCAATAAACATCAGTTTTCCATCTGAAGTTGGTACTAAAACTCCTACATGACCTATAAATAAAAAGTTTTCTTCAGGAGTAATCAGTGAGTGAAAAAACACTGAAACCAGTGAAATCTTACTCTCATTAGTAAATTTAATATTCTTTTTTGCCCAGTCTTCCTTTACTTTTTTCACATGAACTGACACATCTTTTGTATTTTCTGTATTTATTGCAGAAAATAAACTTTCAAACTGGTTTCTTTCACTGTCAGTAAATACTTTTATTGGAAAATTATTCAATGCATCTTCATCAATAAAAAGCTGCTCTGTATTTTTTATCTCAGATTTTCCTACTGAAATAAAATCCCTCATAAGTTCATATGAAGTAATTCTGCAGTTCTGACCTACAAATTTAGGACTTTTCTTACTCCATTGTTCCTGTATTTCTGCCTGATCATAAGTTGGACTTAGTTCTTCTGTTGTTTTAAATCCTTCTTTTACAAATGTCTTATTTTGTCCTATATTATTGAAATAATTTACACCTTCAAGAAAATCCTTTATATTTTTCTCTGAAACTCCAGCATTTTTAAGTTCCTTCTGAACTTCTTCCTGAGTTGCCTTATCCAATAAATTTGAATAGGTAATTTTCTTCAAATATTCATTTTTTTCTTCTTCAGATTTATTATCATTTTTAGTAACTTCTTTACTACTTGAAACATCGGCTTTTTCTACATTTCCTTTATCTGCTGTTTTTACTGAGCAGCTGGCTAGAAATATTCCGCATATCAGTAAAATTAAAACTTTTCTTTTCATTTTTTCTCTCTTTCCATTTTTTATATGATTTTATTTACAAATTGAGTTTACTACTTATTTCTTAGATATTACTGTATTTATTATTGCTTTTTTGTTTTATTGAACTAAATCCAGCCTGTCATTTACCTTGTCAATAATTTTTACTATATTTGTTAATACGTCTCTTTTATTATCAAACAGCTGAAATAAACCTCCAAATTTGTCTGCTTCTGGAAAATCCTTTAATTCTTTCTTATCTATACTTCCATTTTTTACTATATAATCTACAATATGTTTTACAAAGTTAATTTGGTCTGAATTTAGATTTTCGTTACTCAAAAATAGAGAGAACTCTTTTTCAACAGCTTTTCTATCCATTCCTATAATTTTTGAAACCATTTTTAACAAAGGAATTTTCCCATAAGTTTTTTCATATTCTTCCTTTGTTCCCAAATCTTCCCATAAAATTTTTTCTAAATATTTTATATCATACATTGTTAATGGAATATTATTCTTTAATTTCTGAATAACATCGTCATTTTTGTATTCATCAAGATATTTTTCCACTCGTTTATTGTACTTTTCAAACTTATTTACAATTTTGAAATTTTCTTCCGTCTCATGTTCTCCATAATCTACTATTTCATCTCTAAAATCTGTATAATAAATTTTTGTTGTTATTCTATCTAAAAGTATTACTAATTCCCTAAGTTCTTTTCTCACTTCTTCAAACTGAAACAAATCTGCATTTTTCCAAAATTCTTCTTTCTGAATTTTAGTTATTGTTTCCTTTTTTTTAGAAATTTTTTCTATAGTTCCTTTTTCACTAAGTTTTTCTGCTGTTTCTATCACTCTATTTTTAGCTCTTAAAAAAGACTTTTTTCCCAAATAGGCATTTTCAATTACATACATCTGATAATCAAATCTTTTTGACAGTTCCTCTTCTTCTGTATATGTTATGAGAGGAGCAATTATATTTTTTAATTCCTGTACATCTTTTTCATTAAGAGCTTTATAATTATCTAGTTTTTTATATTTATCAATTATTGCTCCCTTCATACGTACATCAAAACGATTATTATTTATATCTAAAATACTGGTAATGATATCATCTATTAAATTATTTCTATATTCAATTAGAGATTTTTCCTGGTAATTTAAATGCTGTAAAGATTTTATTATATCCACTTTTGCTCCAAATATACTCTCAGAAATTGATTTTGTAGTTTTTATTTCTTTACCATCAACATTCACTTCAAAAAATTCAAAATTCTTATAGCAATCAAAAATCATAAATCTTTCTTTATCAATTCCAGGCCCAAATAAGTCTTTACATAATCTCGTTCCTCTTCCTATCATTTGCCAAAATTTAGCTTTTGATCTTATTTTCTTAAAAAAAACAAGGTTCAGTATTTCGGGAACATCAATTCCTGTGTCAAGCATGTCCACTGATACTGCTATTTGAGGATATAAAACCTTATCTTTAAAATTATCAATAACATCATCTACAAATTTTATATCATGACAAACTGCTTGAGCAAACTTTCCTTTGTATTCAGGATAGAGTTTATTAAATCTGTCTACAATAAAATTTGCATGTCTTTGATTTACAGCAAAAATTATGGTTTTACCAAGTTTATCTCCACCTTCAACTTTTAGTCCGTTATTCATTAATGTTTTAATGACAAGATCTACTGTTTCCTTATTAAAAAGTGTTTTATTTACTTCTTCACTTGAAATTTCTTCTTTTTCTTCATCAAAAGTTTCTTCAAATTCTTCTTTTTCCTCTTCACTTAATTCGCTATATTTCAATCCATCTCTTACTATTTTCAATCCAACATCTATTGGCTTTCCATAATGAACTAAATAACCTTCTTCTATAGCTTGGTCTAACTCATAAGCAAATGTAGGATTATCATTTTCCAAATCAAATATTCTATATGTATTTTTATCTATATCATTTTTAGGAGTAGCTGTTAATCCTAATAAATTTGCATCAAAATAATCAAATATTGCCTGATACTTCTTATAAATACTTCTATGACTTTCATCCACTATTATCAAATCAAAATATCCACTTGTAAAAATTCTGCTTCCATCTTTATTTTTAGTTTCATCTATCGCATTCATCATTGTAGGATATGTGGAAAAAATCATTCTACTCTCTACATCATCCTTGTTATCTAAAAGATTACACAATGAAAGATTTGGTAAATATTCCTTAAAACTGTTTTTTGCCTGTTTTACTAAAGCTGTCCTGTCTGCAAGAAATAATATATTTTTCACCCAATTATATCTTGTCAATATATCCACTATAGATGCAGCAGTTCTTGTTTTTCCACTTCCAGTAGCCATTACAAGTAACATTTTTCTATATCCTTTTTCCAATGCTTCTGTAACTCTCACAACAGCTTCTTTCTGATAAACTCTGTTTGTTATCTCATCTTTTATGTCTGTACTTACATTCTTTAAAGGTTTTTTGTTTCCTCTTCTGAATATTAACTTTTCCAAATCTTTTTTACTGTATATACTAGACACTTGTCTTTCAGGATAATTCAAATCATCCCAAATATAATAATCTAACCCATTAGTAAAAAATATGATAGGTCTCACATCATATTTTTTTTCAAGTGCATCTGCATATTCCTTAGCTTGATTTTTCCCTATCAGAGGATCTATGTCTAACTTTTTTGCTTCTATTACTGCCAGCGGAACTCCATTATCTCCATAGAGTACGTAATCTGCTTTCCCTTTTCCACTTGGAGTTGTAATACCTGAAATTTCAACTTCCGGTATACAATCTTCTCCTATAGTCCAGCCTTCATTTTCTATAACCAAATCAATATATCTTTTCCTTGTTTCAGCTTCTGAAATTTCATCTATTTTGTATTCTCTTTCTTTTTCATTTATTTTACGCTTTTCTTCATTTTCCTTTCTCAATGTCTGATTTTCATTAGATAATTCTTCAAGCTTTTTATTAATTTCTGCAAGCTGTTTTGATAATTTATCTTTTTCAGATTGAACCTTAATTATTTTATCAGTTTCTCCAAGAATTGATTCGTCAAATTCCACATCTGAATAATATCTTGAATATGAATAATCAATCCATGCAGTAAATGAAAATAAATTTCTAAGACTTAAAACTGCCTCTTCTCTTGTTATAACTCTTCCGGAATGAACAGCCTTATTTCCTAATTGCTGTATGTAAGAAAGTAGACCACTCATATTATAAGGAAGTATATCTTTAAATTTTTTTCCTTTTATCAATGACGCTAAATTTATCTGTGGTGGCATTCTTAATTCAGCATCATTTGCATAAACCCACTTTACAGCAAGTTCCAATGCTTTCCTTACAAAAGTTACTGTTGCCGAATAGGAGACATTCATAAGTTGTTCTGCTTCTATACAGGCATCTGCAAATATTTTATAGCTGTTATCCTTTTTTAAAAATTCAAAGTTAGACATTTTCTTCCACTCCTATGTTTATTATTCTAAAATACTCTTATTCATTTATATATATTCAATTGGTAAGACAAGAATATCTTCTGATAAGTAAACTTTATTATCGTATTGGCATATAATTATCCCTGTTCCAATTTCCTTATCTATTTTTCCTTTGAGAACCGAAAAATTCTTTGCCATTTCTTTATCAGGTGATGCACTCATTTTAATTTCAATAGGATATATTTTTTCTGCTTCTTCTACTATCAAATCTATTTCTTTTTTATCCTTATCTCTGTAAAAATATACAGGTGGATTTATAATACCAGCATTAAGATAACTTTTTATAATTTCTGATACTACAAATGTTTCAAATATATTTCCAGCCTTAGCTCCATTTGCAAGTGTTTCAGGAGTTGGCCATTTTGTAAGGTATGCCAGCAATCCTACATCCATAAAATATATTTTTGGTGTCTTTATCACTCTTTTTAAATGATTATTAAAATACGGTTCCATTAAATAAATTATTCTTGAAGTTCTCAATACAGATACCCACCTTTTTACTGTTTCATTACTTACTCCAACTTCATTGGCAACTGCTCCATAATTTAATAATTCTCCGCTTCTCGAAGCTAAACTTATCATGAACTTTAAAAATTTACTTTCATCAGATATATTTATCAAATCCCTTACATCTCTTTCAATATACGTCTGCACATATGAAGAATAAAAAAACTCCCATTTCTTTTTGTCATTAAATACAAGTTCAGGCATGTATCCTCTATGAATTCTTTGCCATAAATCTGTGTATTCTGTTATATTTTTTTCCCTCTCAGAAATATATTCTTCATTAGGAATAAAAGGCTTATTAAACTCTATATTAAACTGTTCTCTTAAGCTTATTCCCTGAAGTTCTAAAATTCCTACTCTTCCTGCTAAAGTTTCAGAAACATTTTTCATAAGAACAAAAGCTTGCGAACCTGTCATTAAATACATTCCGTCTTCTCTATTCTCGTCAACTTTCATTTTCAAATAAGGAAATATTGAGGGTGCATATTGTATTTCATCTATTATTAATTTTTCAGGATTATTCTTCAAAAATAGTCTTGGATCATTAATTAGCTGTTCTTTTAAAATCGGGTCATCTAATGAAAAATATTTGTACTCTTCTCGAAACAATTCCTTAAAAAGCGTACTTTTACCAACTTGTCTTGGTCCTGTAAGCAATAATATCGAAAATTGTTCCTTGTATTCATTGATAACCTGTTCTATTGAACGTCTATAATATTTCATTTTTTCCTCCCTTTCGGCTAATTCAATATCTAATCTTATATTAGCCGAAAATGTCAAAAAAGTCAAGAAAAACAATATTTCTTTTATCAACTTTTTCAATAAATTGATAAAAATATATCGTTTTAAGTTGTAAAGAAACTTTAATTTATTTGTTTTCTCTACAAATTCTGCAAATTCATTTTGGAGCGAAAGTGGAGGCAATAAAACTCTAAAATTATTAAATTTTTCTTTTGATAATTCAATCTGGTTTGTTGAACCATTAACACATTTATTTATAAGATATTTTTGAATTATTGGTATTCTAAAATAATTCTTTAAATAAATAGAATTTGACTTCCATTGTTTCAACCTAAGCAAAGTAATGTGCGTATCTATAGTATAAATAATATCTTTTTCCTTATTTTTTATAAAAATATTAACTCTACCTAAAGTTCCTGTTCCTGTTGAATTAATTAAAATATCTTGATCTTGTAAAATTAATATATCTTTTTTATCTTCATGATATTTTATATTTTCAAATTTAATTTTTTCCCAATATATGCATGCTTGATTTATTACTCCTATTTTTGATTTTTCAACATATTTGGGAGTTTTTCCTCTCGAAACCAAACTTGCTATTTCCTCTATAAAAATCTTATCCCAACCTTTTTCATTCTTAATTGGATCTCCAAACATCTCTATAAATCGGGACTTCACTAATTCTTCTAATAAATTTATTTGATTTTTTCTCTTATTAATTATATCTATTATTCTATCTAAAATATTTATTACTTTCTTTTGCTCACTTTCAGAAATAAGTGCTATTTTTTCTTTTTTATAATCTTTGAAATATATATGTGGAATTGTAGCACCTGAAGAATATTTTGACAAATTCTTAGAAATTAAAGCATAATATAAATACTTAGTATCTAAAATTCCATTCGGAATTATATATTGCATTGTACAAATAACAGAAGATTTTGAAGGTAACAACATTATTCTTCCAACTCCTGCACCATCTTTTACTATTCCTATATATTCCTTATCTTGTGTATAAAAATCTACTTTTTTTATTAATCCACTTGCACCGTATATTGGATAAATTCCTTCATTTTTTTTTAAATCTTTTTGCGATATATTTGATGTTCTATTTTCACATACTTCTTCTAAAGTAATATATTTCATAAAATTTCCCTCCCTAAAAATCGGGATTTGAAATTTTTAACTTATCCAATATATTTACGATGAGAAATTTTTACATTATTCTGATTTACCATTGCATACTGCAAAGTAGTATCTATTTTTGTATGTCCTAACAATTTTTGAACTTGTTCTATTGGCATCCCTTTATCAATGGCTCTTGTAGCTAATGTTCGTCTAAATTTATGAGGATGAACTTTAGGAATATTTAATTTTTTTCCTAATTCTCTAAGTCTAATTTCTACTCCACTTATTTTTAAACGTGAATACGGTTTTAATAAACTGACAAATAATGCTTCATTATTATCTTTTCTGCTTTCAAGATATCTTGTTAAATGAATTTTTGTTCTTGCATCAAAATAGACTTTTCTTTCTTTATCACCTTTTCCTAAAACTATACATTCCCTATTTGCAAAATCAATATCTGATATATTAAGTTTTACTAATTCTCCTACTCTCATTCCTGTTGAAGAAAGTAAATCTATCATAGCAAGATCCCTTATGTTTCCAGAAAAGTCTCTTAATAGTTCTAATGATTCATCTGAATAAGTTTCTTTTATCAGCTGTCCCGTTTTTACTTTTTTGATTCTACGAACAGGACTTTTTAGTATATAATTTTCTTCTTCAAGCCAAGAAAAGAAACTAGAAAGAATTCTTCTAATGTTATCTATAGTTACTTTCCCAGCATTTCCCTTATTCTGATAATTTGACAAATACTCTCTTAAATCATTTGTATCAATATGTTTTATTGTTTTAGTAATTTTTTGAAACATATTCTGTATAGTTGACTGATAATATAAAATTGATTTTTCTGAACATCCTTCAATCTTTTTCGCTGCTAAAAACATTTCTAATACTTTTTCATTAGAAAGCTCTTCCTGCAGAGAAATATCTTCATTTTCCAAATAATGGATCAATACTTTATGCAAATGTTCCATTTGAGCATTGTCTAAAATTCCAAGCATTTTTTGTTCAATTTCAGTAATTATTTTTTTCATATAAATCATCCTTTCAATTATCTATATAATAAATTATACAATATAATCTATTTAAATAAATATTGAAATTCTGATTTATCAAACTCTTCTAGTTCTGTTTAAAAAATTTTTGCATTAAAGATTCATATAAATTCTCCATTTCTTTTAATGACTTTTCGGCTTCAAACTTTAATTTATTTGTTTTCTCTACAAATTCTGCAAATTCATTTTGTAATTTTATCTCTGGTAAAGATATTTTTAATTTTTTAAAATCGCTCATAATAATTCTTGGCATTTTTGCACCAGATACTTTCATTTTTAAAAACTTAAGTACCGATTCTGAGGTTAAAACATTAAAAAGATAAATTCTATTAACCTCATTTCTTGGAAGAATAGGTATTAATTCACTTGTTCCTATTCCCTCTTCTAAAGGTAATACAACTTTATTCAAATAAGGTCTTAATTTAGAATATAATACATAATTTTCATCGAATGCTATTATTGAAGTAGGTATTTCAAATTTAGTTATCATTTTTTTCTTTATAATTTTACCAGTATTTTGCTCTATATCTTCTAAATTTAATAACCAAATTAAATCATTACATTTCAAATATTTTGTTATATTTTTAGACTCAAAACTCGAAATTTTTTCCAAAAATTTCTGTTCCCAACCTTTTTCATTCCTAATCGGATCCCCAAACATCTCTATAAATCGGGATTTAACTAATTCATCAAATAAAAGTATTTGTTTTTCTCTTTTTTTTATCATATTTTTGATTTTATCTAATATTTCCACTATTGCACTTTGTATTTTTATTTCTGGTAAAGGGACATACGTGTTTTTTATTAAATTTGATACTTGTAAATTTTGTATCCCTGTTGTTTTATTATAAAATTTATGTACTCCTTTGTATTTATAATTATATAATAAAAATAACAATAAAAATCTACTATTTATTTTATTATCTTTAACTCTTAATGTCGTAGTAAAATTATTTGTTAAATATACATCATTAGGATCATTTTTATCGAAAAAAACAACTCTTCCAACAGGATTTAGATCAGTTCCACCAGATTTTTCTAAAATTATATCTCCATATTTTAATTTCTTCTTCTCACACTTTGTATATTCAATGTCTCTCAATGTAATATCTGAATAATCAATTTCTCCGTTATTAGTAAAATTTGTTGTTCTTATAACTTTTACTATATGTTGATTATTAACATCTGTAATTTCATTTCCCCATTCACCTGTGATTGGAGTTTCAATTAATTCAGCTAATTGGACTTTTCTATTCTCCATCTACTTCACCAACTTTTCAAGTTCTTCCAAACCTAATGTTATCTCTTTTTCTAGTTCTTTTATTTTTTTAATAATAACTTCAGGCTTTTCATAAACAATTTCTTCATATTCTATTTCCTTGTATTTATTTATTGATAAATCATAATCATTTTCAACGATTTCTTCTTTTGAAACAAAGAATGATTTTTCTGTTCTCTTTCTTTCATTTTCATTTTCTAAATTTGAAAATCTATTAATGATGTCCTCTATATCATTATCTTCTATTTTAGTTCTCTTATCATCTAATGAATATCCATCTGCCTGCATATCATAAAACCATACTTTGTCTGTTCCTCCAACACCTGTT
The DNA here is from genome assembly GCF_000469505.1 of Leptotrichia sp. oral taxon 215 str. W9775. Taxonomy (NCBI): domain Bacteria; kingdom Fusobacteriati; phylum Fusobacteriota; class Fusobacteriia; order Fusobacteriales; family Leptotrichiaceae; genus Leptotrichia; species Leptotrichia sp. oral taxon 215. The sequence goes on from NZ_KI272860.1 coordinate 172,708, forward strand.
TTCGTAAATAACAATACAGCTGTACTTACCCCTGCATAAGGTTTAAATACTCCACTTGGCATTGAAACAATTCCCTGTAAAGTATGATTTTCAATAATTTCTTTTCTTAACTGTTTGTGTGCATTACTTGTTCCAAATAAAACTCCATCTGGTACAATAACAGCACATCTTCCGCCTTTTTTCAATATTCTTATCATAAGTGCTAAAAATAACAGTTCTGTCTTTTTTGTTTTCGTTACTTTTAAAATATCATCTGCAACTGTCTCTGCGTCTAATGAACCTTTAAATGGAGGATTTGCAAGAACTAAAGTATATTTTTCCTTATCTGTGTTTAATTTTGATAGTGAATCTTTATAATCTATATTAGGATTTTCTATATCATGTAACATCATATTCATAGTACCTATTCTAAGCATAGTCGTATCCATATCATTTCCATAAAACATGTCATTCTGAAAATGCTTTTTTAATTCAGGAGAATTAAATATTTCATCATGATTCTTTCTTAAATATTCACCTGCTCCTACCAAAAATCCTGATGTCCCACACGCAGGATCAACTATTATATCTGTAGGTAATGGCTTAACAAGTTTTACCATCATATCTATAATATGTCTTGGCGTTCTAAATTGACCATTTGTTCCAGATGTTGCCAATTTTGATAGTAAATATTCATACAGATTTCCTTTTATGTCTCCTTCCAACTCTAAATTATTAATTCCTGTAACTATTTTTTCAAGCATTTGAGGAGTAGGAATTTGAAAAATAGCATCTTTCATATATCTTGAAAATGATGAACTATTATCTTCATTTAAATTTTTTATAAATGGAAAAACTTCATTTACTATTGTGTCGTACATTTCTTGTGCTTCAAATTCTTTAAAATGACTCCATCTTAAATTTTGCTGATTTTCATTAAAAATTATTTTAGGTTCTATCCCCAAAATATTTGCATCCATTTCTTCTCTTATTTGTTTATCATCTAATGATTTAATAAATATAAGATAAGTAAACTGTTCTATAACAGATAATGGATTCGTTATTCCTCCAGTCCAAAATGTCTCCCAAATCTTATCTACTTTGTTTCTCAATTCTCCTGTAATCATTTCTCAATTGTATGATAATATAAAAATTATATAAATATCATACTCTCCTTTCTATAGTTATTCTCCACTTTTAATTTATCTCAGTATAACAATACTAATCTAATTTGTCAATTTTCCCTCCTGAAAAATTTGTTTTACAACTTTTCAATAATGGTATATAATGAGGATAAAACAAAATACATTAATTGTAGGAAAGGAAGTAAAGATGAAAAAATTATTAGTTATCTTATCATTATTTATGGTATTCATGTTTGGATACGGTAATACACTTGATATTAATGTTGAAAAAGGTTCTAAAGTTCCTAATTTTGAATTAAAGGACTTCAGAGCACAAAAAGTAAAAAGCAGAAAGTTTTTCAATAGCAGCAAACCTACTTTATTTGTGGTAGCAGCTGAATGGTGTCCTGATTGTCACGAAGAATTGCCTGCAGTTCAGAAATTCTACGACGAAAACAAGGATAGAGTAAATGTAGTTGTGGTATTTATAAGTAATAGAAGCTCCCTATTGGAGGCAAGAAAATTTGTTGAAAGTAACAAATATACTTTCCCTGTTTTCTATGATTTTGACAAATCAATTGTAAATGGATTCAAAGTTAAGGGAGTACCATTCAACTTGAAAATAAGAAAATCTGTAATTGAAGATATTTCTGAAGGAACTATGTCTCTTGAAGGATTAAACGAAATGTTTATGGATTAATAAAAAATTTGGATTAAAAAAGTCCTAACAGTATAATTTTATATAATAAAATACAGGAATTATCTACATTTATAAAAACTAGGTAACTTCCTGTATTTTTATAAATATATAAGGAGATGGGAATATGAAAAAAGCGTACGAAATTTTAAACAATCCTTTTTTAAACAAAGGAACTGCCTTCACAAAGGAAGAACGTAAAAAATTTGGATTAATGGGGCTTCTTCCACCATATGTTCAGACTATTGAAGAACAGGCGGAACAAGCCTATGGACAATTCCAGAAGAAAAGTCCACTTATTGAAAAACGTCATTTTTTAATGGAAATTTTCAATACTAACAGAACATTATTCTACTACTTATTCAGTCAGCATGTTGTAGAATTTATGCCTATTGTTTATGATCCTGTAATTGCAGAAAGTATTGAAAATTACAGTGAATTATTTGTAAATCCACAAAATGCAGCTTTCCTTTCAATAGATGAACCTGAAAGTATGGAAGAGACATTAAAAAATGCAGCAGACGGGAGAGAAATACAGCTTATTGTAGTTACTGATGCTGAAGGAATATTAGGAATTGGAGATTGGGGAACAAACGGTGTTGATATTTCTGTAGGAAAACTTATGGTTTATACTGCAGCAGCAGGAATAAATCCTGAAAGTGTCCTTCCTGTTGTCCTTGATGTGGGAACAAACCGTGAGTCTTTACTTAACGATCCTCTTTACCTTGGAAACCGTCATAATCGTATAAGAGGTGACAGATACTATGATTTTATTGATAAATTTGTTCAGACTGTAGAAAAATTATTTCCTAAACTTTATCTCCACTGGGAAGATTTTGGCCGTTCAAATGCTGCAAATATATTAAATAAGTATAAGGAAAACATAGCTACCTTTAATGATGATATTCAAGGAACAGGAATTATAACACTGGCAGGAATCTTAGGAGGACTTAAAATTAGCGGTGAAAAACTTACTAATCAGAAATATATGTGTTTTGGTGCCGGAACAGCTGGTGCAGGAATTACAAGACGTATTTTTGATGAAATGGTTCAGGAAGGACTTTCAGAAGAAGAAGCATACAAAAGATTTTATATGGTAGATAAACAGGGACTTTTATTTGATGATATGGATGACCTTACACCTGAACAGAAACCTTTTGCACGTAAGCGTTCTGAATTTCCTAATGCAGATGAACTGACTAACCTTACTGCCGCAGTAAAGGCTGTACATCCTACAATTTTAGTTGGAACTTCTACTGTTCCTGGAACATTTACTAAGGAAATCGTACAGGAAATGGCTTCCTATAAAGAACGTCCTATAATATTTCCTTTAAGTAATCCTACTAAGCTGGCAGAAGCTACAGCTCAGGATTTACTCGAATGGACTGACGGAAAAGCTCTTATAGCTACAGGAATTCCATATGACCCTATTGAATTTAAAGGAATTACGTATGAAATCGGGCAAGCAAACAATGCTTTGATTTATCCTGGATTAGGATTGGGAGTACTGGCATCAGAAGCAAGAATTCTGACTGATAAAATGATTTCAGCTGCAGCTCATTCACTTGGAGGAATTGTAGATACTTCTAAGCCTGGAGCAGCTGTACTTCCACCTGTATCTAAATTAACTGAATTTTCAGAAACAGTTGCATTAGCAGTTGGAAAATGTGCTCTGGAAGAAAAACTGAATAAAAAACCTGTTGATGACATAGAAAAGGCAATAAAAGCTTTAAAATGGAAAGCGGAATATAATGAAATTAAAAAATAGGAGGGTTCTATGGCTTTTCTTACTTCACTAGAAAGTATACTTTCTATAATTTTAATTATTCTATTAGGATATATTTTAAAAGAAAAAAAATGGTTTGATGATGGTTTTAGCAGCAATGTATCAAGATTGATTATGAATGTTGCCTTACCTGCTTCTATTTTTGTTTCTGTCCTTAAATACCTGACAATTGAAAAACTTATTTCATTATCCGGAGGATTGATTTATACATTTTTATCTGTAATTATGGGATATATCATTGCATGGATAATGGTAAAAATACTTAAAGTTAAATCTGGTAGAAGAGGTACCTTTATAAATACTGTTGTTAATGCAAATACTATATTCATTGGATTGCCATTGAATATAGCGCTTTTTGGAAATGAAAGTTTACCTTATTTCCTAGTATATTATATAACTAATACAGTTTCTACATGGGCTTTTGGAGTTATACTTATTGAAAATGATAATCCTGAAAAAACTAAAACAAAAAAAGGATTTAATTGGAAAAAACTTTTACCTCCACCTTTACTAGGATTTCTAGTTGCCCTTATATTCCTTGTATTTAAAATTCCAGTGCCAGATTTTATACATTCTGCACTTACTTATACCGGAAATATTGTCACTCCACTTTCATTAATATATATTGGAATTGTATTATCAGATGCGGGATTAAAAAGTATTCATTTTGATAAAGATACTATTTTTGCACTTCTAGGAAGATTTATAATGTCACCTTGTATAATGGTCATACTAATAATTTTAGGAACAAAAATATCAGGAACAATGCCTGCACTTGAGAGCAAGACCTACATAATACAAGCTTCTGCTCCAGCACTGGCAGTGTTACCTATATTGGCAAACGAGTCAAATGGAGACGTAAAATATGCAACAAATGTAGTCACTACAAGTACTGTATTATTTGCTATTGTAGTTGCTGTCATAACAAGTTTATTTAAATAGTATAAAATGTAATTTAAACTGACTGAAATAAAGCAAAAAATTAAGAACATATCTTTTAAATTCATATTTATCAAGATATGTTCTTTCTATTTTCTCTTTTTTAATAATAATGTTTTGCATTTAACATTTTCTCAGCCTTTTTGTAATTTGGCATATAATTTTCCACGTAATTGTAAAATCCTTTTCCATGATTAGGATATTTCAGGTGTGCAAGTTCATGTAATACAACATATTCAATCTCAAATGGAGTTCTTTTTACTAGTTCTGTATTAAGATTTATATATCTTTTATTATAGTTACACGATCCCCATCTTGTCTTCATTGGCTTGATTGACAGATGTTCTATACTTTCACCAAGAATTTTAAGCCATTTATCCACAACATCAGGAAATAATTTTCTGGCACATTCAAAATACCATTTATCCATTATTTTCTTTTTATTTTCAACATTTTCACTATTTGTTACGAGTAATATTTCATTAGTTTCCCTGTTCAAGCTTACTCTGTTTACATTTCCTATTCTTACTTTTAAAACATACTCCCTACCAGCTAATTTATGTATTTCACCAGTTATATATTCATACTCCTTCTGCTGTGATTTTGCATTTTCCACCTTATTCAGCACTTTTTTTATCCATTCTTCCTTTGAACGTATAAAATTTTCTATGTAACTGCTATGCAGATTTAAAGGTGCTGAGATATAAACTTCCATATTCTGATTTATCCTCAGGTTTATATTTTTTACTTTTTTTCTATGGATATCATATCCCAGAATTTTTTCTATCTTCATTTGTTACCTTTCTGTTTTTCCTTATAATTCTCTATTTCCTTATCCATTATTGCAGAAATATTTATCCCCATCGGGGCATTTTTTAGAAACTTGTCATACATTTCAGGATTATTTTCTTTACAGCTTTTAAAAAATAATATTATATTTTCCTTTTTCTGAAGTCTTACGGCATAATCATCTTCAAGAATAATAAATAATGTCAATTTGTCAAATTCATCATTTTTTATAATCATTCTTGTGAAAAACACTGTCTTTATTTCATCCAGTCTGAAATAAATTTCCTTTTTTGAGAATTTCATCAGATATGTATATATAAATTCCCCTTCCAGTTCCTCCAGCTTTTCAAATTTCAGCTTTATTTTTTTATGCATTCTTCTTATCAGAAAATATATAATAAAGTATAAAAGTATAAAATTTACTATTCTCATTATGACCTCTCTCTGATATTATTTTGAAAAATAAATAACTCCAAACAATGTTTTCATATCGTTAGATTTCTCAACAATATCCTTTACATTTATCCATTCAACTACAATTTCTTCCCCTTCATCCAAAGAAAGTTCTTTTGGTTTTATCGAATCTGACTTCAATCTTGCACTGAAAAAGAAAAGATTTTCCGTAGTGTATCCCGGAGAAACAAACAGTCCCTTCTTAAGTTCTTCAAAATCTGTAATATCTTCCTCAGTATAACCAGTTTCCTCTCTCAGTTCCCTAAATGCCGCTGTTCTTGGATCTTCTCCCGCATCTATAAGTCCTGCAACCACTTCAAGAGTATAATCCTTCGGTCCCGGTCTAAACTGCTTTACAAGTATTACTTTTTCCTTTGTTTCATTAAACAGTACAAAACATACTGCATGTGACTTATCTAAATATTCCAGTGTTATCCCTGTTGTAGGATGTATCATTTTTGCACCCTTTAAAAATCTGAAATTTTCCATTTTGTATTCCTTTCTTTTTACAGTTATTCTATTAAAATATACTCTCAATCACATTCAATCCCAATTCTTTTGCAAACTCCCTCGCCAATTCCATAGCCTTGTCTTCCATTTCCATGAAATCATGCGTATCAGAGCCTATTATTGTACGAATATTATATTTTGCAGCTATTTCCCAGAATTCCTTATATGGATACATATATCTGTCCCAATCCGGATGTCTCACTAATGTCTTTCTTATTCCATTGGCATTTACTTCTAATGGAACATCATGTTTCTCAGCCGCCTTGCATATCATATGTGCCGCTTCAATACAGCTTTCTGTCCAGTTTCTATAATTTACCATATATAAATCAGGATGAGCTATATAATCAAAATTTCCTGATTCTATTGCTTCCACCATATATTTTCCATATGCCAGCACATGACTATCTTCCTTAATATTCCAGGCATTATAAATCTTGCTTTCCCCTTCAATTCTGAAGGCATGAAGTCCCAATATGAGATAATCCAGCTTCCCTTTAAGTTCCTTATAATATTCCTGCCATTCAGGAAAATATTCTATTTCAAGAGATTTGTATATTTTTATTTTATCTCCGTATTTTTTCTGAGCTTCTTCTATTTCCAGAAGATATTCCTCAAGTTCTTCTATTTTCATTCTGTCCTGATAATAATCAGGTACAGGTGAATGGTCTGATATTCCCAGTTCAGAATATCCCTCATTTATGGCAACCTTTACATAATCTTCTACATTTCCAACGGCGTGCCCACATCTATAATTATGTGTATGAAAATTTGTTTTCATTTATTTATCCTTCCATATTTCTTATTTCATATTTTAATACTTATTACTAAAAGTATAAATATATTATACTTTTTCCTATCTATAATTTCAAGATATTTTTATCTTTCTTTCAATCCTTTCATATTAAATCCATATATTTTAAAAGAACTGCCTAAAGATTACAGATACACTGACTTTAACCATAATTTTTAAAATCAGTATACTGTTTTCCCTAAAAACAGTTCTTTTCTAATAAATTAACTATTAATCTAATGTTATATTTTCTAAACTTTCATCATCCAGATCTGAATTTTCTGAATTTTTCTTTTCTTCTGCCATTCTATTGGCTATTATTACAAACGGTGTCCATATAACAAATGCCACAAATACATTAAATAATGAAACTATTGCAGCCATTATTGAACCTCCTGTTGCAAAGAATGCATATATTCCTGGAGGTAGAACCCATGGAACTACAACATATACCGGTGGAATTAATCCTATAACTGTTGCTGTATAGGCAATTATTGCACACACAGTTGGAGCCAACAGGAATGGAATTATGTATATTGGATTCAGTACTAACGGAATTCCAAATATTACAGGTTCATTAATATTGAAAATTGCCATTGGAGTAGATAATTTTGCAACTGTCTTATATTCTTTTCTCTTACTGAAAAGATATATTGCAAAAATTAATGCTATTGTTATTCCTGAACCACCCATTTGCAGATACGCATCAAATGATCCTCTTGTCCATATATAAGGAAGATCTTTTACTGCTCCACCCTTTGCCATATGTTCTACGTTTGCAAGTAATGCCGGCTGATAAATTCCGTCCATTATCGGAGCCAGTACATTGTGGCCATGCAATCCAAAGAACCAGAAAAGCTGAACAAGGAATGAAAGCAATACTACTGAGAACATACCTTGTGATAATCCAAGCAATGGTGCCTGAATATATTTTGCTATCAGATCATTTAATGTACTTCCTGTTGCCGCCACAATTACATGTGATAATATTGCACAAACGTAAATTGCCACAACTCCTGGAATGATTGAAGCAAATGCTTTGCTTACTGCCGGTGGTACTGAATCAGGTAATTTAATTGTAAGTTTACTCTTCATTAGTTTTGAATATATTATTGTAGAAACAAGTCCGATAATCATTGCAGGAAATAACCCTTTTGCACCAAGATAGTCTACATTTATGAATCCCCATGAAGAAACTGCCTGTTTAACTCCGTTTACTTCAGCTTCAAAGCTTGCTTCCTGAGGCAAAAACGCCACAAATGATGCAAATGCAACTAAAGCTCCTGCCACCGGATTCACTTCATAGCTTTTCGCTACATTATATCCTAGAGCTATTACAAATGCCAATGATAATATTGCTATTGAGGCAAACCACACTATACCGTTTATGTTAATTAACGGTGTCATAAGCTCTACAAAGCTGTCCTGTCCCCAACTTCTAGGTAAATCTCTAAAAAATACGTTCAGCAGCACTGCTATTGAACCAACCATAGTAATAGGCATTATTGCAATGAAAGAATCCTTAATAGCTACAAGAAATCTTTGTGATGCTATTTTTGCCGCTTTTGGAACAAATTTCTGTTCCATCCAGTCTGTAAATTTTTTCATAACGTCCTCCTTTAATTTTTATATTAAAGTATACCCTATTTTTATGGAATTTCAATAATAAAATATTAGATTTTTACTAAATATTCAAAATAATCCCTATTCTGTGCTATAGTTACTTCTCCTCCATGTCCTGGATATGCCACTGTATCTCCTGGAAGTTCAAACAATCTTTCTATTGATTTTTTCATGTCAGCCCTGTTTCCTGTAGGCAGGTCAGTTCTTCCATAATTTGCTTTGAATATTGTATCTCCTGACATAAGTATTTTTTCCTTTTCATTATAATAACAAACTCCCCCATGAGTATGACCAGGAGTTTCTATCACTTTAAATCCGAAAACTTCATCTCCTTCTTTCAGTTTGATGACCTTTATTTCCTTTGCCAGTTTAAAGTCCATATCTATCCACAGTGTCAGCGATAAACTTGAATCATATAAGAAATCATAGTCTTTTTCACTTATATAAACAGGAACATCTTTATAAGCTATTATTTCAGGTATTCCTATTATATGGTCATAATGACCATGTGTAAGTAAAATTCCTGACAGATTAAACTTCTTTTCATCAATATAATTTAACAGGGAAGACATGTCAAATCCTCCCGGATCAACAATATAGCAGTCTTTTCCGTCATCCACAACATAACTGTTCCCATTAGTTTTCTGATTCATAAATAATTCCACGTGCATCTTACTCTCCTCCTTTTGAAATATGCACATCCACTTGTGGATATGGTATTTCAATATTATTCTCATCAAATTTTATTTTTATTCTTTCATTCATTCTTAGCTGTAAAGTAAAATAGTTTTCACTTTTAGTATACACGTATACACAGAAAATAATTGCCGATTCTGCCAGTGCAAGTACACCTATTGTAGGTTCAGGGGATCTCAGTATCAATTTATCCTGCCCTTTTATTTCCTCATCTATAATTTCCCTCAATACCTTCTTAACCTTTAAAATATCACTTTTATATGATACTCCTATTTTAAGATCCAGCCTTCTGACCTTTTCCTTTGTCATATTTCTAAGTTCATTACTCGTTATCATTCCATTTGGAATTATAACCTGTTCATTTTGAGGTGTTTTTATTCTTGTATAAAAAAGTTCTATACTTCTAACTTCCCCTATATAGTTTTTGAACTCTATCATATCTCCTACTTTAAAAGGTTTAAATGTTAAGATTATTAATCCTCCGCAAATATTTCCAAGAGTTTCCTTAAAAGCAAATCCTAGAACTATTCCTGCCGCTCCTAGAAACGTTGTTATTGATGACACATTAATACCTAAAAAACCAATAAGTACATAAGTCAGAACAACATAATAAAGTATCGAAAATGCTGAAAGCAGGAAAGAAGACACACTTTTATCCATCTTAGCCTTTTCCATTATAGATTTTAACATTTTGTCTACATACTTTTTCAGCATTCCTGATATTTTTAATGCAACTAATATTATTGCAATTTTTAATAAATTTGTCTGTAAAAACTGAGATAAGTTTTTCCACTCAAAAAATTTTTGAAAATTTTCCATTCTAAGTATCTCCCCATATTCTAAAAATTTACCTATACATTAAATCTGAAATACATTACATCTCCGTCATTTACAACATACTCTTTACCTTCCAGACGCATTGCCCCTTTTTCCTTTGCACCTTGCCATCCATTATATTCAATGAACTTTTCATAAGCTACAACTTCTGCCCTTATAAATCCTTTTTCTATATCAGTATGAATTTCTCCTGCACTTTTCTGGGCGTTTGTTCCCTGTTTTATAGTCCAAGCTCTTACTTCCTTTTCACCTGCAGTAAAATAAGTGATAAGGCCAAGAAGCTTAAATCCTCCTCTTATAAGTCTGTTAAGACTAGGTTCAGTTATTCCAAGTTCATCTATGAACATCTGTCTTTCTTCTTCATCTTCTATTTCTATAAGTTCAGCTTCAACCTTTGCTGAAAAAGTAACTACTTCACTATCATGAGAAGCGGCAAATTCCCTTACTTTTTTTACATAATCATTTTCTACTTTATTAGTCAGATCATCTTCAGAAATATTAGCTGCAAACATCATAGGCTTCAATGTAAGGAACTGGTATACTCTTATCAGTTCAGTTTCCCTTTGGGTAAATTCCAGCGTCTTTAACAGTTTAAAATCTTCCAGATGTTTTTTACATTTTTCAAGAACTGCAAGCAATTCTTTTCCTTCAGCATTTCCACCTCTTGCAAGCTTACTGTTCTTTTGCAGAGCTCTTTCAACAGTATCTATATCTGCAAATATTAATTCAGTATTTATAGTTTCTATATCCCTTATAGGATCCACACTTCCTTCAACGTGAATAATATTGTCATCATCAAAACATCTTACAACCTGACAGATTGCAGCAGTGTTTCTTATATTGGATAAAAACTGATTCCCCAGTCCTTCACCTTTTGATGCTCCTTTTACAAGTCCTGCAATATCCACAAATTCCACAGTTGCACCTAATGTTCTCTGAGGATTTACTACTTTTTCCAACTCCTTAAGTCTAACATCCGGGACACTTACCAGCCCCACATTTGGTTCTATCGTCGCAAACGGATAATTTGCCGCCTCCGCATTCTGAGTTTTTGTTATTGCGTTAAACAATGTTGACTTTCCTACGTTAGGAAGCCCTACTATACCTATTCCTATCATTTATCAGTTTGTATTGACAGTTTAAGCTATATTGCTTTCACTGCATACATCTCCTTTCCTTTATTTCAGTTACTTATAAATTTTTTTATTTTTTACATTCATTTTATCATAATACTGACTTTTAAATTTACTTAACCTTAAAGTTCCACACTTTTTTCAAGTTTAGTTAAAATCTTAATAAGCTTCCATTTTTCCTTGTCAGTCGCCTTAAAAAGATAAGGAATATCGAAAACAGGCACTATCCACATATCACCTATATAACGGTAACTGTTTCCTACCATTTCTTTTATATCTTCCTTTTCCTTTATAAAACTTCTTGTAGGATTTTCTCCCACCGTCACTATATATGAAGGATTCAGCAATGCAATCTGACCTGTAAGAAAATCCCTGCATTTGGAAATACTGTTTTTTTCAATAATTTCTCCTCGTGAACTGCATTTTGTCAAAGTTGTAAAATAGCATTTTTCCAGATTAAGCTTTGCATATTCAAGAAATTTCATAAAATATTCTCCATTTTTATCTGTAAGAAGTTCATTTCTATTATCTTCTTCTGTACTTATGCTATCCATTACAAACAGTATTTTTGCCTCTTTATTTCCCTTCCCGGCTACAGGATTTTTCCTTACTCTTTCCAGAGCACATTTACTGCATATTTCTATTTCCATTTCCAAGTCATTCCACATTTATTTTCAACCTCATTTATCTCAATTTCAAATGTGATACATTGTTGTCTCATTTTCAGTGACTATTTCTATTTCAAGGTTACTTCTGTTTTCCCTCTCAAGAATTTCATGCAAAGTATTATACGCAAGTTCCGGAGTATTGTTATCCTTACTTATATGCATCAGATAAATTTTTTTCAGTTTATCTGACATTACTTGAGAAATCAGCTTTGAAGCCTCTGCATTAGACAAGTGCCCATTTCTTCCCTTTACCCTGTTTTTCAGTTCCCAGTGATATGGCCCTGTCATAAGCATATTATAGTCATAATTACTTTCCACCACTATTACATCGCTATTTTTAAAGTTTTCTTTTATTATGTTGTTTGTACACCCTACATCACTTGCATATGCCAATTTTTTATTATCATATTCAAAAGTAAAGCCGAGACACTTTTCAGCATCGTGCATTACTTCAAAGTTATTTACTGTGCATTCTTCAAAGGATACCTTATCTTCCCTCAGGAAATTTATATTTTTAGGGTCTATTTTCCCTATCTTTTCCCTAATCATTCCATAGGTAATTTCATGAAGATATATTGGAATATCATACTTCCTTGAAATTACTCCCAGTCCCTGAATATGATCTGAATGCTCATGTGTTACAAAAACACCATCTATGTCTTCTATTCTTCTTCCTATATTATTTAGTTTTTCTGCAATTTTTTTTCCACTGAATCCGGCATCAATCAGAAATTTCTTTTTTCCCATTTCTATATAACTTGAATTTCCGCTGCTGCCACTTCCTAAAATTGAAAATTTCATTTTCCTGTGTTTCTCCGTATTCTATAAATTTACCTCAAATTTACTGTATATTAGGATTTACTTCTCCATCTGTCTTATTATACAACCATCCGCCCTTATTATTTCTTACTGAAACCACACTATTTGAATCTTCTATTCCCTTTTCCAGATTCCCTGGAATAGCAAAAAGTTTTTTTTCTCCATAAAAAACATCAAAGGAATATTTCCCGTCAGGACTTTTAATATTTTCCAGATTATTTTCATTTCCTGTTAATTCAGGAAAAAATCCTGTCCTGGATTTATAATTTTTTATGGCATTTGAAAGTTTTTCTGTTTCAACTTCAATATCTGCCTTTATTATTACTTTTGCCTTTTCTGAAAACAGATGAACTGAAATAAAAAACGATATAATTGCCATTATTACAAAAAGCGTCGCTCTTCCAATGACATTTTTCAGTGTCTTATTTGCATCTTTATTGTTATTATATAGTGCCATATCTCTTCTCCATTTTTAGTTATTCCTCTTTTAACCCCATATTTAAACTGAATTTAATACCTTCACTATATATTTTTCTTTTCTATATTATAATTTTAAATATTTTCTCTAATTTATTTTTTTCCCTTAAAAATCGAAGGTCTCACAACTGTTTTTACCCCTTTAGGAACTGTCAGTTCTATTGTTAAAGGACCTCTCTTGACATTTATCCATCCAAGACCGGAAATTACCAGATCTTCATTTTCTTTAACTGTTGTTTTAAACGTAACAAATTCATTTTCAAAATACTTTTTCTTTTCTTCACCTTTTAACAACTCAAAGAAATCTCCCTCTAACAGCTCTTTAACTCTTTCTTCTTTTGTAAGATGAAATTTTACATTTTTTGAAGAATATGCAGAGAATATAGGTTTATATCCTGTTTCTTCCTCTGTTTTATTTACAATATTATTTTTCTTTACCTTAAACCAGCAGAAAGCATCAAACATAAATACCTGACCTTCTTCAAGTTTAAAAGTCTTTCTAGATATTTCACCTGCCGGAACAAGTTTTAACCCTGTTTCTACGCTTATCATATCTGACAGACGTTTTTCCTTTGGTATAAGTCCTGGAGTATCTGTTATTGTTATATTTGTATCAGGTATTTTATTATTTATGGATTTTAACGTTGTTCCTGAATATTTTGAAGTTGTTATTTTATTTTTACCTAACAGCAGATTTATAACTGAAGATTTTCCAACATTTGAAACACCAAGCACCACTGCCTTTACTTTTTTATCAGGGAAAATACTTTTTATTTTTCTTATTACTCCATTTATTCCATATTTACTTTTTGCACTTATAAATGCAATATTTTCAGAAACAATATCCTCCTCGGCAAGCCTGTCCTTTATCCAGTCGGCTATTTCAGTCGGATGCACAAATCCTGGCAATAAATCTGTTTTATTTACTAGGACTATTGACCTGTAATCCCTTAAATAATCCAGGATTTCCTCAGTGAAGGATCCTTCAAAATCTATTATATCAAATATCGGAAGAATTATATCAGATTTTTTTACACTGTTTAAAACTTCCTTTGAATAATCTTCACTTTTAAAGTTATTAACTGAATTTTTCCCGTAATTTTTTATTTTGAAACATCTCTGGCAGAGTAAATCCCCTTCCATTATAAATTTTTCTTCAGGAACATATCCTTCCTTCTTTTCATCTTCAAATTGCAGTTCCATTCCGCAACCTGTACATTTTTTACTAATCAAAATTTCCTCCAATTATTTATATTTTATATCTTCTGTACTACTATATCCTACTTACTTACGCTAGAAAATATCATATACACTTTCTCCTACAAGCTTACTCCTTTGCCAAAGGATGCGTTTTCATATATATATCCTTCAGCAATGCCTTACTTACATGGGTATAAACCTGTGTTGTAGAAATACTGCTATGTCCCAGCAGCTCCTGTAAATATCTTATGTCTACTCCGTTATTTAACAGTTCTGTTGCAAAAGAATGTCTGAATACGTGAGGCGTTATTTCCTTCTGTATTCCAGCCTTCTGTGCATAATTTGAAATTAACCTTCTCAATGAACGGGTTGTCAGCTTTTCACCTCTATTGTTGGTAAAAACTGTTTTCCTGCTGTAATTTCCATATTCTTTCTTTTTATCTAAAAGATACTTTTCAAGCCATTTTCTTGCAGTTTCACTGAAAAAAGTAATTCTTTCCTTATCTCCTTTTCCAATTACCCTTATTTCCCTCTCAGGAATATTTATCATATATTCACTGAGATCTATCAGTTCACTTGCCCTCATTCCGCTTGAATATAGCATTTCAATAATAAGTCTGTCCCTTACTCCTGTTATTTTTTCTGTATTTATGACATCCCTAAGTTTATTCAGATCCTCCTTATTTAATATATTTGGAAGTTCCTTTTCAAATTTAGGCATTGCAATATACGATATTTTATTAACTTTTACAACCTGCTTTTCCTGAAGATATTTGAAAAACGTTCTAAGTGCGGATATTTTTCTGTTAATACTTCGCTTAGATACAGGATTCACAGATTTTTCCTTTTTTTCTCCGTTACTTTCTGTACTTGCCTGTCTGCTTTTATCTCCAGAATTCAGATAAGCTATAAAAGATCTCACAGTTATAGTTTCAACTTCATCAAACTTAGTTATTTCCTCATATTCATCCAGATAATCTATAAACTGGTAAATATCCCTTCTGTAACTTCTAACTGTATTATAACTTTTTCCAAGTATAACTTCCTCATAATATAGAAACTTTTCTGCATGTACAGCCAAATCCTTAACTTTGCTGTTTTCATATTTTTTTTTATCCTTATCTTCATTTCTAAGCTGTTTTCCCATTAAAATACCCTCTTTTCCATTTACTTCAGGATACTAATTTCTATTTCTTTCCTGTTTTTGTTCCAGTTGTCTTTTTTGCAGATGATTTTGCTGCAGTTTTTGTTGCCGTCTTTTTAGTTGCTGTTTTCTTTGCTGTACTTTTAGTTTTTTTAGTACCTTCAGCTGCTACTGTTGACTTTTTAGCTTTTGATGCGGCTGCCGTTTTACTTTTTCCTGAAGTTTTTGATGCTCTCTTCTTATCCTTCGGAATTGCCTTTATTGTCTTACATTCAGGATAACCTGTACACGCCAGAAATTTCCCAAATCTTCCTGTTTTTATTTCAAATGGTTTACCACATTTCTCACATACTCCGGCTTCTTCCACAATTTTTCTTTCTTCATCAATAATGGCAGTAATTTCATCCTTTATTTGAAGAATTCCGTCAACTGTATTAAGTTCACCTTTTTTAAGTTTCTGCTTTATTGGTAAAGGAAGTGACATTCTTTTTTCATCATTTTTGAAGTCTTCACTTTCAAGATATTCTCCAAATCTTCCTTTTTTCACAACATATCTTTTGTTATCTTCTGTAAAGAAGTCTGTAGGAATTCCCATTTTATCAGCCATCAGTTTTTCCACTTCAGATTTTATGAAAACCT
This sequence comes from Leptotrichia sp. oral taxon 215 str. W9775, assembly GCF_000469505.1. Taxonomy (NCBI): domain Bacteria; kingdom Fusobacteriati; phylum Fusobacteriota; class Fusobacteriia; order Fusobacteriales; family Leptotrichiaceae; genus Leptotrichia; species Leptotrichia sp. oral taxon 215. The sequence goes on from NZ_KI272860.1 coordinate 189,014, forward strand.
TTCCTGCTTCCATCTGTTCAGGTTCTATCGGAATATTTTTCAATGTTATCTTTTCTTCAGGATTTGTTTCTGAAACAAGATATTTTCCAAATCTTCCTGTTTTTAAAAGCATTGGATTTCCATCAGAAGAAAGAACATCAGATTCTATTCTTCTATCCTTAATTTTTTCAATCTCAACCTCATATTTGCTGATTTCCTTTTCAAGCGAATTATAGAAATTTCTTAAAAGTTCCACCCACTGGACATTTCCTTCTTCTATTTTATCCAGGTCTTCTTCCATATTTGCTGTAAATTTTATATTCATTATATCCTGAAAGTTCTTTTCCAGTTCATTTTTCACTTCATATCCAAGATATGTCGGATGAAATCTTTTTTCTATAATTTCTACATATTCCCTTGTTTTCAGTGTTTCAACTATTGAAGCATAAGTTGACGGTCTCCCTATTCCTTCAGATTCCAGTTTTTTTACAAGTGTTGCTTCTGAATATCTTGTAGGAGCCTTAGTAATTCCTTCTTCAATATTAAGTTTTTCTATATTATAGACATCACCTTCTTTAAGTACAGGAAAATCAGCAGTTTTTATTTCATCTTCCTCTTTAAAGATTTTATAATATCCATCAAAAATTACTTTATTTATAGTTCCTCTAAATTTATAATCACCATTCACTGCATTTATCTGCATCTGCTCATATTTCATAGCTGCAAACTGTGATACAAGAAATCTGTTCCAGATTAATTTATACAGCTTGTACTGGTCATTTGTCAGATAAGACTGTATTGCATCAGGTTCAAGATTTATGTCTGATGGTCTTATTCCTTCATGGGCATCCTGTACATTTGACTTGGAATTTTTTGTAACATAATATCCTACATATTCCTTACCATATTTGCCAGTTATATATTCCTTAGCCATATTTATGGCATCCATTGAAACCCTTGTGGAATCTGTTCTCATGTATGTTATTAATCCTCTGTTTTCCCCATCAATCGACAACCCTTCATATAACTGCTGGGCTATTCTCATTGTTTTAGTTGCTCCATACCCGAGATATGATGAAGCCAGCTGCTGCAATGTACTAGTCTTAAACACTAACGGCGGTCTTTGGGATTTTTTCTTTACTTCCACGCTTTCAAGTGTTAAAGATTTACCCTTCAAATCCTTTTTAAGTTTCTTGACAACTTCCTCATCAAATATCTTATCTACCTTTTCTCCTAAAATTTCCACAAGATTAACTTTAATTTCCTTTTCAAGAAGGGCATTTACCTCCCAATATTTCTGAGGAACAAAACTTCTTATTTCATCTTCCAGATCACATATAAGCTTTAATGCAACCGACTGTACTCTTCCTGCACTTGCATTTTTATTAATAGTTTTCCATAACAATGGACTTATTTTATATCCCACAATTCTATCAAGCAGTCTTCTCGCCTGCTGTGCATTTACAAGATTTTCATTTATGTTCCTAGGATTTTTTATGGCGTTATTTACAGCTGTCTTTGTAATTTCATTAAATTCTATTCTCTTTGTTTTTTCAGGCTGTTTAATATAATTGGATATATGCCATGCAATAGCTTCCCCTTCTCTATCCTGATCCGATGCCAGATATACAGTTGAAGCTTTTTTTGACTTATCCTTCAGCTTTTTCAGAACTTCACCTTTTCCTTTTATTACCTGGTATTTAGGTTCAAAGTTATTTTCTACATCTATTCCAATCTTTGTTTTAGGCAGATCTATGACATGTCCATAAGATGCCGTAACTTCATATCCCTTTCCAAGTATTTTTTCTATCGTCTTTGCTTTAGAAGGCGACTCCACTATTACAAGCTTTTTTGCCAAAATTCTCACCTCATAATTCCTTTACTCTTTGTTTCTTTATATATAGTATATTTTATTTTCATTTTTATAATTTTTATTTCTTGAATTTTTTCTGAATCACACTATTCTCATATATTTTGCAGTTCCTGTTTCTGTTATAAGTCCTTTTACTTTTAGGCTCATCAGTATTGAAAGCAGTTTATTCAAAGGAATTTCAACCTTATTTCCTTCTACCTTACCTTCATTTTCAAATAGTGTATTTTTGTTCTTATCATTGCTTGTATCATCACTCGTATTAAAATTCTGAATTTTTTTCATTATTTCTTCCAATCCAAGTTCTTCACTTAACTGTAAAAATACGATTTTTTCTTCACAAGTCAGCTTGTCTGTCTTGCTTTTCCTATTTTTTAAATCCCACAGAAATTCCTTTGCTATATCTTCTCCAGTAGTTATAAGTTTTGCCTTATTTTCCTTTATGAGATTATTACAGCCTTCAAAGGAAGGATAGTTTATAAAACCTGGAACTGCAAATATTTCCTTGTCCATCATAAATCCAAGTTCTGCAGTTATCAGAGCTCCTCCAGATTTAAAACTTTCTGCTATAAGTATTCCATCTGACAGTGCCGCTATTATCCTATTTCTTTTAGGAAAATTCCATTTCAGCGGTTTTGTTCCCAATGGATGTTCACTTACCAGTATTCCTTTTTCACTTATTTTTTCCCATAAAATCTTATTTTCATAAGGATATACAATATCAAGGCCACTACCTACTACAGCTACACTACTTCCATCCTTTTCAACTGAGGCTGAAAGAGCTACTGTGTCAATTCCTTCTGCCAGACCGCTAATCAAGGTCACATTATATTCCAGTAACTCCCTGACTATCTTCTCACATGCACTCTTTCCAAATTTTGTAACTTTTCTTGTCCCCACTACTGCAATGTTTCTTCTTTCATTATCCAGTTTTTTATTTAAATCTTTTCCCTTAACATACAAAAACAGGGGATAATCTATAAGTTCCTTTAACTTTTGCGGATATCCCTGGCTGTTTGCATCAATTATTCGTACTTTATTTCTTTCATATAATTCTGTTTTATTTTCTAAATTTATATTTCTTGATTTTTCAAGAGTTTTCTTAAGTCCACTATTAAAAAGCCTGAAATTTTCTTCAAGGAACAGTTCATCATACTCACTATAAATATTCATCAGTTTCCTAATATGACTGTCCTTCAATCCAGCTTCCTTTAATTTTAACCATCCCACAATTAACCCCCATTATTTGCTTTCAGTTTTTATTTTTAATAATATTTTTACTTGCTTGAAATCAGTTCATTTAACTCAGCTATCTCTTTTACTACTTCCTGACTAGGATTTGATCTTGCATAGTCTTTCAAGTATCCTAAAGCTTTTGAAAATTCTCCTTTTGCCTTATATGCAATCCCTATTCCAAGTTTTGCTTCAGTCTGATTAGGTGAAGTTGCCAATATTCTATTGTAGTAATCAATAGACTGGTCATAATATCCTAGAAGTCTTGAACCTATAGCTACAACAAATAGATTTCTTATATCTCCTGACACATCTTTTTTTGCAAGATTTACAGCTCTTTCATAAAGTCCATCCTTAAAATAAAGCTGACTAAGCTGATAAATTGAGCTTGCATTCTTTTTTGCAAGAACTGCGCTTTCATAACTGTTATATGTTTTAAACTTTGAACCGTCTGAAACATCATCTGTCTGAGTTACAGGTGCTGTTCCTGTATCTTCAGCTTTTGGTGCCGCCTCCGGATCCTTTGCCACTTCCTGATTTTCAGTATTATCTGTTGCTTGGGAAGTTCCAGTATCTGGAGTATTATCTGTTTTTTTTCCTCCAGGATTGACTGTAGTACTTTCTGTTTCCTTTTGTACTTCATTTGCCTTTTCAGCCAAGCTTTCCCTTACCATTACAACACTTCCCAGTATTAGTATGGACAATATCATTATTTTCTTTTTCATTTTATTATCCCTCCAAAATGAAATTTTTTATTAAAATTCCAGATTTTTAGTCGTTCTAGGGAAAGGAATTACGTCCCTTATATTTGTCATTCCTGTTATGTACATAAGCATTCTGTCAAATCCAAGTCCAAATCCTGAATGAGGTACACTTCCATATCTTCTAAGATCCAGATACCACCAGTAATCTTCTTCCTTAAGACCCATTTTATGAATTCTTTCCAAAAGAATATCGTAGTTGTCTTCCCTCTGGCTTCCACCTACTATTTCTCCAATTCCAGGTGCCAGAAGGTCTACAGCCCTTACTGTTTTTCCATCTTCATTCAATTTCATATAGAATGCCTTTATATCCTTAGGATAATCTGTTACAAACACTGGTTTTTTGAAATGTTTTTCAGCCAGATATCTTTCATGTTCTGTCTGTAAATCAATTCCCCATTCAACTTCATATTCAAAGTTCTGTTTTGAATTTTCAAGAATTTCAATAGCTTCAGTGTAAGTTATTCTTTCAAAATCTGAATTTACAAGAACATTTAATCTTTCAAACAGTTCCTTATCAATAAACTGGTTAAAGAATTCCATTTCTTCCTTAGCATGCTCCATAACATATTTTACAATATATTTTATCATTTCTTCAATTACATCCATGTTTACAACTAAATCTGCAAATGCAATTTCAGGTTCCATCATCCAGAACTCTGCCGCATGTTTAGGAGTATTTGAATGTTCTGCCCTGAATGTAGGTCCAAAAGTATAAGTATTTTTAAATGCCGTACAGAAAGTTTCCGCATTTAGCTGACCACTTACCGTAAGGTTAGATTCTTTTCCAAAGAAATCCTGTTTAAAATCTATATCTCCCTTTTCTGTTTTTGGAATATTTTCAAGATCCAATGTAGTTAATCTGAACATTTCTCCTGCACCTTCAGCGTCACTTCCAGTAATTATTGGAGTCTGAACATATACAAAATGTTTTTCCTGGAAGAATTTGTGTATTGCATAAGCCAGTACTGATCTTACTCTAAATACTGCAAAAAATGTATTTGTTCTAGGTCTAAGGTGAGCTATAGTTCTTAAAAATTCAAAAGTATGTCTTTTATTTTGTAAAGGATAATCAGAATCTGACTTGTCATAAACCTCTACTTTATCAGCTTTTATTTCATAGTCCTGTCCTTTTCCTTCTGACTTTACTAATTTTCCATAAACCTTAATTGATGAAGAAATCGTTAATTTTGATATTTCTTCAAAATTTGGTAATTTATCATCTATTACAACTTGGATTCCATTAAAAAATGTACCGTCATTTAATTCTATAAATCCAAAATTTTTCTGACTTCTAATTTTTTTTATCCATCCGTTTAGCTGTATTTCCTTATCTAGATATTTTTCAGAGTTTAACTGTAATTCTCTTAATTCTAACAACATATCTTTTTTCGCATGATTACAATGTATCTATATACCTAATCACACATCTCCTTTCTTCACCGTAAAATAATTTGTTTTATATTATATCATATTATTCAACATATTTTAAGTAGTATATCATATATATACAATAAAATTTTCTAAAATTTCTTATAGAAAATCTTATGTAAACGAATTGAAAAAGAGAGTGTCCTTAGCACTCTCTTTTTACTTAAATCTGTCTTCAAAATATGATTTATTATATCACATATTTTATTTTTTTCAATTAGTTTATTAATTTTTATCCATAAATTCAATATAATAATTTCCTATCCCCATACTTCAGGATTTTTACTCCATTCAAGGGCAATTTCAGCTTCTTTTTCTGTAAGATATTTACTTTCCTTCAGCATTTTTATGAGAATATCAAAGTTTGACAGTGATGAAAATTTACAATTATATTTTGCATAATTTTCTTCAGCACTTTTAAATCCATAAGAAAATATTGATTTTACTTCCAGTTCCTTTACTTCTTCCTTCTGAAGCACATCAACAGCAATAAGGCTACTTTTTCCAGTAGTTATAAGATCTTCTATTACCGTTACTTTTTTACCTTTTACTTCTGCACCTTCAATCTGTTTTCCTGCTCCATGATCTTTTGGCTTATTTCTTATGTAGCACAATGGTTTTTTCATCCTGTCGGCAATGAATGCCGCCCATGGAATTCCTGCTGTTGCAACTCCTGCTATAACATCTGTGTCCTTATCAATTCTTTCAACAAAGCTTTCAACTATTATATCCCTTTCATCTGAAAATCCAAGTATATACCTGTTATCACAGTAAATAGGGCTTTTTATTCCTGAAGCAAATGTAAAAGGTTCTTTTACGTTTATTTTCACTGCCTTCACATCAAACAGTGCTTTTGCCACTTTTTCTTCCAACGTTAGATTTGCCATAATTTATATTTTCCTTTCTCTTTTTTTATAAGTATCTGATATAAACTATTTCATTTATTCAAAAAATTCTACTGACTTTCCTTTTTTTACATTTTCATTTATTTTCTCATTTTCATAGACAATTTCACCATTAACTACTGTCATTATATTTTTTCCCTTTAATTTCCAGTTTTCATACGGAGTCCAGCCACATTTTGATTCAAGTGTATCGTCAAAACCTGCAATCCATTCCTTTTCTGTATCTACCACAATCACATCTGCATAATAACCTTCCTTCAGCTTTCCTCTTCTTGCTATTTTCATTATTTCTGCAGGATTTTCACACATCAGTTTCTGTATAGCAGGTAATTCTATTCTTCCTTCGTTATACGCAGTAAGCATTAAGGCGAGGGACGTTTCCACACCAGGCATTCCAAAAGTAACCTTCTCCAGCTTTTCGTCAATCAGATGAGGAGCATGATCCGTTCCTATAGTATCTACCAGTCCTTCATTTACAGCTTTCCATAAAAACTCATTGTCAGATTTTTTTCTCAGTTCAGGTTTCATTCTTAAAAGCATTTTATTTCTTTCACTGCTTTCCCTTATTTCTTCATTTAGAAACAGATGATGCGGAGTAACTTCAGCATAGATAGGATGCATTTCATTATTCAGTCTGCTATCCTTTTTAGCTTCTATGACTTTTTTCAGTTCTTCAGCAGATGGAATATGACATACATAAAGACCTTTTCCATACTTCTGATTCAGCCCGATTGCCTTATCAATCATTTCATTTTCAGCATGAACTAATACAAGTCCTGAATTTTGAAATACTCCCTTTAATATTTCATCATCTTCAATGAGCATTTCTCCTGTTGTTACATTCATAAAAATTTTTACGGTATTTACTTCTTTTTTATCGAATACTTTTTTTATTTCACTTATATTATTATTTTTACTTCCTCCAAAATGGATTCCAAAATTCACAATTGATTTTTTTCCTGCCAGTTCCTTTTTATTTAAAAGATTTTCTAAAGTCGTAGTTGTCGGAACAGTATTCGGCATGTCATAAAAAGTTGTAATCCCGGCTTTGGCACACGCCTTCGATCCTGTCTCAAAATCTTCCTTGTATGTAACTCCAGGCTCTCTCATATGAGTGTGCACATCAATGACTCCAGGCATTATAAGTTTTTTTTCAACATCAATGACCTTCACATTTTCCCTATTTAAATATTCCTTCTCTTCTATGTTTTCAGAAATCTTTTCAATTTTTTCTCCATTTATTAATATTTCAATTTTTTTCCCGAAAACATCAGTACCATTTTTTAAAAGAATAATTTTATTTTTTTCCATTTCTGCTCCTGATTTTATTTTTTATAAAGCTTCCGAAATTTCTTCCAGTATCATTTCACTTGCTTTTACCGGATCTTCAGCTTTTGTTATAGGTCTTCCCACAACAAGAAAGTCCACTCCCTGCTTTATGGCATCAAAAGGGGTCATTATTCTTGTCTGGTCGTCATTACTTTTATTGTCGGCATTTAAAGTAAATTTTGGACGCACTCCTGGACATACAGTTACAAAATCATTCCCTGCCATTTCCTTTATTTTTTTAGATTCCTGTGAAGAGCACACTACTCCATTCATTCCACTTTTTTTAGCCAGATTTGCAAGATTTAACACCACTTCTTCCAGTTTCATACTGCTTCTGAACATTTCCTGCAAATCCTCTTCACCTAAGTTTGTCAGCACTGTCACACCAATAAGAAGACTTTCAGACCCGCTTTCCTTTACAAGCTCTGCCACTTCCTTCATTGTTCTACTTCCATTTGAACAGTGTATATTAAACATAAATACATTTTTTCCTGCCGCATTTGCACATGCCATTTTCACAGTATTTGTTATATCATGAAATTTCAGATCCAGAAATACTTTCTTCCCTTTTTCATGCAGATAATCAACCAGTTTACCATCTGTACTTAAAAAACTTTCAAGACCGACTTTATAGATTGAAATTTTATCTCCCAGTCTTTCAGTTAACTTTACTGCATCTTCCATATTATTGTAATCCAATGCAACAATAAGCCTATTTTTTGCTTCCTCTTTTATTTTATTCAACTTTTTCCTCCCTTTAATTTTTTATTTTTATTTTTTTCATTCACTTATAATTTCAATTCTAATTCTTCTTCTGATATTGTTCTTTCACAGTAGAAACATTTATATTTGATTTCATGATTTTCTTCATTAAGCTGTTTTATAAATTTTGTTTCAACATTTTCATGATTTGAAATACATTTATTATTTCCGCACTTCATTAATCCCACTATTTCATTTGGAATTGCAAGCTGAATTTTCTTCACAACTTTATAATTTTCAATTATATTTATTGTTACATGATCAGAAAGCAATGCAATTTTATTCAGTTCACTTTCATCCAGAACTTTATCTTCTATTTTTATTATCCCTTTTTTTCCAAGCGAAGTACTTTTTAAGTTTATGGCAACTGTAACTACTTCATTATATCCTCTAAGTTTTAAAAGTTCCACTATTGCAAATACCTTTTCTGACGGTATGTGATCTATAACTATTCCATTTTTTAACGCTGTTATCTGTAATTCTCTAGCTTTTTCTTCCATGTGCTATTCCCTTCTTTCCATTTTTATTTTATTTATCCTCGAATACTATTTTCAATCTAGTAACTTGTACTTTTTCTAATCTTTTATTTCTATTTCCTATTTTCTCCTTATTTAAAAGTATCTTTTACCTTATCCAGAACCTTCATCATCATTGCCTGTCTTACAGGTATTCCGTTCTTTGCCTGTTTAAAATACAGTGCATGCTTTGTTTCATCCAAATCTGTAGATATTTCATCAACTCTAGGAAGCGGATGAAGTATTATCATATCTTCCTTACATTTTCCTAAAATATTTTCCTTATTAATTACATAAACCCCTTTTACCTTTTGATAGTCTTCTATATCCGGAAATCTTTCCTTCTGTATTCTTGTCATGTAAAAAACATCTATTTTATCAAGGCAGTCTCTGAAATCTTCTAAAATTTCATATTTTATATTATTTTTATCTAGATCATCTATAAGATATGCCGGCATTTGAAGTATTTCAGGAGATACAAAATAAATTGTCGGATTAAAATGTGTCAAAGCTTTAACAAGCGAATGCACAGTTCTTCCATATTTTAAATCTCCAACAAAGGCTATTGACAGGTTACTCAGTGTACCTTTTTCTTCTTTTATTGTATATAAATCAAGTAATGTCTGACTTGGATGCTGATTTGATCCATCTCCTGCATTAATTACAGGCTTTTTCGAAGTTGTTGAGGCTAATCTTGCGGCACCGTCATTTGGGTGTCTTACAACAATTACATCTGAATAGGATTCCACCATTCTAATTGTGTCTGAAAATGATTCACCTTTTTTCACTGACGACTGTTCCAGCGGCGGAAGCTGCAGCACCTGTGCTCCCAGTCTAAAAGCAGCTGATTCAAAGGACATTTTAGTTCTTGTACTTGGTTCAAAAAATAATGTTGCAATAATTTTTCCTTTTAAAAAATTCAATTTTTCTTCTTCAGAAGAATTTTCTATTTTTTCTGCTATTTCCAGAATTTCCAGTATTTCCTCTTTGCTCATGTCATTCATTGAAATAATGTCTTTCATTTTCTTTCTACCTCCATAATTTAATTTTTGATATAAAAAAAGGGAACAATCAGTATTAGAAATATCTAATACTATTATTCCCTTCTATATAAATATTACTTAATTTTAAAAACGAAACATCTGGCTTTTCTTGTTTTTTAAAGGTAAAATACATACCTGATTTTATAAAAAACTTGAAAAATAATAATGAAAGGAAATCAAAAATACCATTTTTTTTCATTTTTGCTATTAATGTGAGGTTGTTTTCTGCATATTTTTTCATTTCACATCACCTTTCAAAATCATTTCTATAAACCTTTAGTATTTTAGCAAATTTTTTTCTTTTTTTCAATATCTAAATTTATTAAATTTCAATTAACGAATTCGTATTCCAAATGTGTAATATCTTTTATTTCCTCCAGTACTTCTTCATGCTCCTTTTCATCATTTCCATTTTTATAAATAATTTTCCCTATATTTAAATCTGACTTTTTAAGTAAATCAACTGTAAGAAGCACCTGATTTAAAAGCCCTTTTTTATTCTTTGCCACTATAACTATTTCAGATTTTTTTCTATATTCACATATAAAATCAAGAATGCTGTAATATCCCTCCAGCGGAAGAAGCAGTCCTCCTATTATTCTTATAAATACACAGTCATTTTCACTTATTGCTTTTCCCACTTTATTTCTTAAATCAACAAGAGAAAAATCGTTTTTTGAAACTTCAGAAGCATTTTCTTCAAATTCATTTATACGGGATTTTATAATTAAAGTTTCACATTTTTTACCTTTTAAAAACTTCTCCCTATAATTTTCTTCAACTTCTTTTTTTCCTGCATCAATTTCAGTTCCAATAACAAATAATATTTTCCCCTTTTCCTCTTCCTTATGTTTTACAATATGGTGTCTTCTACATCTTGCTTCATAGTTTTCAGATGCCCCCACCATAACAAGAGGATCATCATAATAGGCAGGTTCTCCATTAATCAGTCTCTGGCTTGCATAGGCAGGTTTCCCGCATACTGTACATATTGCATTTAGTTTATCAACTCTGTCTGAAATACTCATTAATTCAGGCACAGGATGATAAGGTTCCGCCCTGAAACTCAAATCAAGCCCTGCTACTATTATTCTTTTACCATATTCAACATACTTTTTGCAGAATCTCACTACATCTTCTCCAAGGAACTGCACTTCATCTATTCCTATTACCTGTGCATCAATATTTTCAGTCATTATTTCTTCCATCTGATTTACAGAATTTACCGAATAAGCTTCAAGACTTTCTTTCCCATGGGAATATATCCCCTTTTCGCCGTATCTATTATCAATAGACGGACTAAAGACAACTATTTTCTGCTTTGCATACTTTGCTCTTCTCAATCTTCTTATAAGTTCTTCACTTTTTCCTGAAAACATACTCCCGGTAATAACTTCAAGAGAGCCCATGCTGACTATATTTTTATTTATCTGAAATTCCATTTAGAAAATCTCCTCATCATATACTTCTGCACCCTTTAAGTTCAGTTTTTTCTTTTCAATAGTCCATTTATCTTCTAGTGTATCAAGCATCTGTTTCATATTTTCAAGAAATTCATCATTATCATAATTTAACGAGATCAAAGTTGGTCCTGCACCACTTATATATTCTCCAAGTGCTCCATATTCCTTCGATGCCGCAAATATTTTTTCAGAATTATTTATTAATGCAAATCTGTATGGCTGGTGTATCTTATCTCCTAAAAGAAATCTTAAATTACTGTAATCTTTTTTATTAAATGCATTAACAAGAAGTCCAAGTTTTGACATATTGTTAATTGCATCTGATACAAGATACGACTTTGGCAGTACACTTCTTGCCCTTTCTGTAGACAGTTTAAAATCAGGAATCATAACATAGAAACATAATTCCTCAGTATCTGATATTGTACTGTACACTATATTTTCTTTATCATGGGCAGTCAGAACCATTCCTCCAAATATGGCAGGAACTACATTATCAGGATGACCTTCCATTTTAATGGCAAGTTCTGCTATTTTATCAATACTTAAAGGATTTCCTGCAAATGTATTTGCTATAAGTATTCCTGCAACAATGGCACTTGAACTGCTTCCAAGTCCTCTTGCTAAAGGAATATCATTTCTTATAATATTTACTTTATAGCTTGGCAAGTTTTTTACAAGATATTTTTCTGTAAATTTTATTGCTTCAAATATGTAGTTATCTTCTATCGGTATGGAAAAAGGCTTTCCATTTTCAAGAAATTCTATTTTATCACTTTCTTCCACTTCCAGTTCAAGCAGATAATCTAATGCCAACCCTAGACAGTCATATCCAACACCAATATTTGCTGATGTTGCCGGTACTCTTACTTTAAATCTTAAACTCATTTTTATTACCTTCCTATTTTTGTTATTAAATTATTGTATCATATTTTTCATTTTAAATTCAAATAATAAACTTTTCTCTCTGCATTAGTTTTATTACACTATATATATTATGTATAATTCTATATATTTTTTATATTTTTCATATACAATTTTCAAGTATAATTATTCTTTAATACCCATTTTTTCTGTGATATTATATATTTAATATCATTATAAATTTATATAACTCTAAGTTATTTCTAAGTTTTAGGTTGTATAATACTGTTACCAAAGTTCAAAGGTAGATTGGAGGTTACATGAAAAGAATAGTAATACTGGCTGGAGTTCTTCTATTATCTGTTTCTGCTTTCGCGGCAAAAACAAGTAATTTAGAGAATACAATTCAAAGCCATTATAACAATAGAGAGCTTAATGTTGAAAAATCTAATTCGAAAAAAGTTTCCCAAACTGAAAAAAACATTTCGTCAACTAAAGTAGGTGTTAGAGATCAAATCATAGCATTTGCTCAAAGAAAATTAGGTTCTCCATATGTATGGGGTGCAACTGGCCCTAATAGCTTTGATTGTTCAGGTTTTGTTGGATATGTGTTCAAATCAGCAGCTAATTTGACGTTACCTAGAGTATCCAGTGATCAGGCAACATTCAAACCAAAAATTTCATCAATGAATATGAAAAAAGGTGATTTGGTGTTTTTTAATACAACTGGTAAAGGGATTTCGCATGTAGGTATCTATATGGGAAATAGACAGTTCATTCACGCTTCTTCAGGAAGTAGAAGAGTTACTGTTTCCAGTTTAGATAGTAGTTTTTACAGCAAAACATTTAGATGGGCTATAAATCCATTTAGTTAGGAATATTAACAGAAATATAAATTAGTAGAATAGTAAAAAAATTAAATTTAAAATTAAAATTAGAAGACTTTGGAATGGCAACGAACTTATTAAATAAGTTCCTTGCCTTTTTCTTTTTATATGAATATTTTTTCCAATGTCTATTTATTTCTTAAATTATTAAAGGAACTGATTTTTATTTTCTGATATGTTTTATCTGTTTTTCTAATTTTTTATAAATTCATGTAAGAAGTTATAGTACATCTCTACTGTATTTTTATCTGTTTCAAGTTTCTGATATTCACTGAAACCTTCTATTCCCATATTTACTTCCGGATTTCTATACTTCATTTCACTGTCAATTACTCTTTTAGCAGACATATGAAAGGCTGATGCATGAGTATAATTAAGCATGTCTTCAAGTTTTTCCAAGGAATCAATACCACATGCCATCATTACTTCAGGAGAGCCTTTTTCTCTTTCTGTTTTTCCTTCTTTGGAAATTTCCACAAGTTTTTTTATAAGTTCTTTTCCTTCTATTGCTGTTTTTTTCTGCCCTGATGTCAGTAATATATCTATTCCGAGTTCTTTTATATCCTTAAATGCCTTTATAGGATCCTTACACATATCAAATGCCCTATGAAAAGTCACTTTCATATTTCCTCTTTCAGCAAGTACTTTTTTCATGTTTTCAACATCAACTTCTCCGTCTTTATTCAACATTCCTATAACTACTCCATCAGCACCAAGTTCCCTAAATTTTATAACTTCATCCCTTATTATATTTACTTCATGCTCAGAATACAGGAAATCTCCAAATCTTGGTCTTATAAGTATATGAACAGGTAATTCTGTATTTCTTTTCACCTCATTAAACAATGCTTCTGTAGGAGTTGTACCTCCTATTACCAGATTACTGCATAACTCAAGTCTTTTTCCTGAACCTTTTCCAGCATTTATTACTGATTCAACACTGTCTACACATAATTCATAAGTATAATCTGTAAAATTTTTTGACATTTTTTTCTCCTTTTATTCACTCCTGTAATTACATCTTTAACTTAATTTTACCCAATACTTTCCATAATTCTTTTTCTTCTGTCAAAAGTGACTATTTCATTTATTCCATATCCTTTTACATATTCAGCCGCTTCCTTTATTTTCATTCCCACATGTTCAGGCTGATGTGCATCACTTGTTAATATTACTGGAATATTATACTTTTTCACATATTCCATAAAATCAGGATAAGGTGTTATCTCTTCTATCGGATATCTGTGAAGTGTTCCGGTATTCACATCTACAATCATATTATTTTCCTTTAGAATTTTTGCAGTTTTTTCAAGCAGATTATCTACATCTCTTTTTTCCGGAATATTTTTAAATAACCTTAAGTTAAAAGGATGTCCCAGTACATCATAAAAACCTGTACTTGCGACATTCTCAATTTCTTCTGCATAATCCTTCCATATTTCCTTCAAATTTCTTTCATTAAACTTATGTTTTAACCCACTGAAGTCAAATCCCCATCCCTTTATAAAATGAATGGAAACTATTAAATAGTCCCATTCATATTTTGACAGAATTTCCTGTACCCTTTTCTGATTATGAAAGTTACACACTTCCAAACCAAATTTTACAGGATATTCCTTTGATTTCAAATAATTTATAAAGTCCCTGTATTCATCAAGGGTATGCACAAATTTTGACTTAGGATTATCAAGCCATTTTTTCTGAAACTCCCCAATTTCAGAGTTATCAAGAATTAATTCCTCATAGTATAAATCCTTGAATTCCTTAAATCCATGGGTATGCTCACTAATTCCTATTTCATGAAGACCTTTTTTTTCTGCCTCCTGAAAAAATAATTTTACCCAGTTTTCATCGTAACTTCCATATTCAAAATGCATATGATAATCAGTCAACATTTGCTTCCACCACTTTCTCTATTTTTTTTCTTCTGTAACTTTCCATCCTTGGCTATCTTTTACAAAGTGTACTTTAGATGTTGCAAGATTTATTTTCTTAGTTTTTGTAAGATATTCATATTGTAATTTTATGTATTCTTCAATATTTATATCTACTTGTGATCTGACTTTATCTATTTTAGCATATTTTTTATAATTGTCATTTAAATATTTATTCATTGCAGTTTCATCATATCCTTTAATAAGGAATATAACTTCACCGTTATTTCCATTTTCATTTATCTTATAAACAAGAACTTCAAACTGTTCAATAAGCATTGTATTTGTTTCATCCCACTTTTTCTGTAAATCAGCATCATTCTTTTCACTTACATATTTATCTACATTAGGATTTATTGTTTGCAGTAATTCCCTTGAACCATAATTTGAAATTTCCTGTAATGCCTTTGCATAATCTTCTGCAGCTTCCTTCAATGTTGCAAATCTTTTTATCCCATCTTTTCCAACAGTTTCAGTTTTAGCTGGTTTAGGTGCCGCTGCACTCTTAGGCTGTGATACAGGTGCCGTTCCTTTTTTTGTTTCTGCTACAACTACTAATTGGGCTAAAATTAATAGCGTTAATAAAATTTTTTTCATTTTTTTATCCCTCCGATACTATTTATTTCTAAAAATTTTTCAATACTTTTATCTTTTGTATAATTAAATTCCCTGATAGACCTCTCCTCAAACTGTCCGTAATTTTTCTTCAGTTCATTTACTGCTTCCTTCAATATCTCTCCATTTCTTACCCTATGTGATATTCCACGAAAAGCCATCTCCAGAAAATCTACATCTGCATATTTGAGTAAAACCCTTTCCAATCGAATCCAATTAAATGTTTTTTCAAATTCTTCTGTAAAAAAATTTTTATTATAAGATAAATTATATAATATTTTTTTTTCAATATCATTAATATTATCATTGAAAATTCTATAAAAATTTTTAGACAGAAAATGATCAATAAACATATCAGATACAATTCCTTTAAAATGATGAAATTTTTCATGCAGTAAATCATTCAGAAAATTTTCATTCCTGTCAGAAACACCATCTATTATTCTATGGAGAACAAGCCCTTCTTTTAGGTTATCAGGCAAATCTATACTCTCAATTTTCCCTTTATAAAAATCTCCTGCAAAATTACCGTATAAAGTTTCTCTGTTTTTATCAATTTTTTCATCAATTTCCAGTGAAATCATTGAATGTCCTAAAAAATTCATTTTTCTCCTTAGTTTTCTAATGTAAATCCAGTTTTTCCCTTTTCAGTTTTGCCAAACCTGCCAATGAAGTTTCCTTATAATTTTCATGTAAATCTTTTCCTGTCTGAAGCATTGTTTCTACAACTTCATCAAGCGAGATAAAATGCCCTTCTCCTGACATCATGCTGTAATATGCGCAGTCTATTGCTTTTGCAGCATAAATGGCATTTCTTTCAATACATGGAATCTGAACATAACCCAGCATAGGATCGCATGTCATTCCAAGACAATGCTCCATTGCAATTTCTGCAGCATATTCTACCTGATTTACATCTCCTCCAAGTATATGAGCCACCATTCCTGCTCCCATTGAACAGGCTACTCCAACTTCTCCCTGACAACCTACTTCCGCTCCTGAAATAGAAGCATTCTGCTTATATACATTTCCAATAATTCCGGCTACAGACAGTGCATTTATAATATCTTCTTCAGAAAGATCATTTTCCCTCTGATATGTCTTTAAAATTGCAGGAATTAATCCTGAAGCCCCACATGTAGGAGCAGTTACTACTTTTCCCGCACTTGCATTTTCTTCAGAAGCTGCCAATGCATATGAATATACTCTTCCCTTTGTATCTCTTATTGGAGATTTTTTAAATTTTTCATAAAAACTTTTTGCCTTTCTCTCTATCTTAAGTTTTCCAGGCAGCAATCCTTCTGTGTGTAATCCTTTTTTTATTGTTTCATCCATTGTTTTCCATATTGTTTTCAGATAATCCCTTATTTCAATGCCTTCATATCTCACTACATATTCCGGTAATGTTATATTTTCCTTTATACAGTATTCCTGAATTTCATGAAAGTTTTTCTGTGGATAAACTTCAAATTTTGTTTCTTTTCTTGAAATTTTGCTATTTTTTTCGATTCCAGTTCCATCGACTATACTTCCTCCTCCTACAGAAAAGTAAAGCTTTTCCTTAAGAGGATTTTTCATTTCAGTATCTTCAAGGGAATATGCCAATATTTTCAATCCATTTGTATGAAAATCATACACAACTTCAGGCATAAAAATAACTTCCACATTATCCTTTTTAACATTTTGTAATCTTTCCCTCACTATGTAATCTGTCAAATGTCCTTTCCCTGTTGCTGCAAGACTTCCATATAGTTCCACTTTGTACTTGATATTATTCCCATCATATTCATTTTCTATAATTTTTCTAAATTCCTTTGCCGCCTTTTCTGGTCCCATAGTATGACTACTTGACGGACCATTACCTATTTTATAAAACTCTCTGAGCGATTCCATTTTTCCTCCAGTTTTTTCTTTCTTCTTTTTATATTATACCTTATTTGGATATAAAAAGAAAAGGAATTATTTAATAAAATTAATTTTACTGAAATAATTCCCATTTCTCTATATTATTTTTTTGTTGCTTTTTTAGTTTTTGTTTTTGCTGCCGGTTTTTTTACAGTTTTTTCTGTTTTTTTAGCTATTTTTCCTACAAAAACAATTTTTTTAACATCGTCATAAGTTTCAGCAAAATGGAATTTCATTTCCTTTGTTATTTCTTCAGGCAGTTCTTCCGTATCAATTTTATTATCCATCGGAAGTACAACATCCCTTATTCCAACTCTATGAGCTGCTATAACTTTTTCCTTTACTCCACCTATTGCCAGAACTTCCCCTGTAATAGTTATTTCTCCTGTCATTGCTACATCCTGTCTAACTTCCTTGTTAGTCAGAACTGATATAATGGCTGTTGTTATTGTAATTCCAGCAGATGGACCATCTTTTGGAACAGCACCTTCAGGGAAATGCAAGTGAATATCCGTTTTTTCATTGAACTTGTCCTTTATTCCAAGTTCATTTTTTATATGTCTGACATATGAATATGCAACTTTAGCAGATTCCTGCATTACACTTCCAAGTTTTCCTGTAAGCTGAAGATGTCCTTTTCCTTCCATCTTTACAGCCTGAACTTCCAGCATAGTTCCACCGACTGCAGTCCATGCTAGTCCATTGACAACTCCTACTTTTCCTGCTTTTTCCTTAATTTTATCTTCCCTGTATTTTGGATTTCCAAGATATTTCTTTATTTTTGCTTCAGTTACAGATAATTTCTTAGATTTTGAAGTTAAAGCTTCCCTTGCCATTTTTCTAAACAATTTTCCTATTTCTCTTCTAAGATTTCTTACTCCTGCTTCCCTAGTATATTCGTTAATTATTTTAAGTATCGAATCATCAGTAAATGGTATCTTATAATTTTTAAGTCCATTTTCCTCCTGAGTCTGAGGTATAAGATATCTTTTTGCTATATTCAGCTTTTCAAATTCTGTATATGATTCTATGTAGATTATTTCCATTCTGTCTCTTAGAGGACCTGGAATTCCACCTAAATCATTTGCCGTACATATAAAGAACACTTTTGATAAATCAAACGGATAATCTATATAGTGATCTTCAAATGTATGGTTTTGAGCAGGATCCAATACTTCCAGCATTGCTGATGCAGGATCGCCTCTAAAGTCTGATGCCATTTTATCTATTTCATCAAATAACATAACAGGATTGTTTACTCCCACCTGTTTCAATGAATTTATAATTCTTCCTGGCATTGATCCTATATACGTTCTTCTATGTCCCCTAATTTCTGCTTCATCTCTTAATCCACCTAATGAAATTCTTGTAAACTTTCTATTCATAGAACGTGCAACAGAATTTGCAAGTGAAGTTTTACCCACACCCGGAGGTCCCACAAGACATATTATAGATCCTTTAAGTGTATTATTCAGTTTTTTTACAGCCAGGAATTCAAGTATTCTTGCCTTTACTTCTTCCAGACCATAATGATCTTCATCAAGGATTTTTTCAGCCTTTTCAATATCTATTTCATCCTTTGTTGACTTATCCCATGGTAATTCCAGTACAGTTTCGACATAACTTCTTATTACAGAAGCCTCTGCAGAAAAATCAGGCATTTTTTTCAGTCTTGAAAGTTCCTTTACCATTTTAGCCTTCAATTCTTTAGGAATTTTTGAGTCCTGAACTCTCTGATCCAGTTCTTCCAATTCTTCATCAGAATCAGAATCTTCACCCATTTCTTCCCTCATTGCCTTTATTTTTTCCCTCAGATAGTAGTTTTTCTGTACTTCTGCCATCTGTTCCTTGACTTTGTTTTCTATCTCTCTTTCAAGAGTAAATATTTCAACTTCCTTTTCAAGAATACTTAATATTTTATATGCTCTTTCTTCAACATCAAGAATTTCAAGCAGTTCCTGTTTTACATTAGTCGCTATCATAAGGTTTGTACATATAAGATCAAAAGCCTTATCAATATTTCTGACTTCTTTTATATTATAAATCACATCAGGTAATATTTTCTGAGTTATTTTAGCATAGTTTGAAAACTCATCAATTACTCTTCTTTTCAATGCTTCTGATTTACTTTCATCAATAGGTTTTGGGAAGATTTCTTCATAGTCTGCATACTGCACACCTTTTTTTTCCTCAAATTCACCTATTAATACCCTATGTTTAGCTTCCACTAAAACCTTCACATTGCCATTTGGCATTTTAACTGTCTGGATTACATGAACTAACACCCCTGTTTCATATACATCTTCCGGCAGTTTAGGTTCTTCTACATTTGGATCCTTCTGTGTGGAAAGTATCAGCTTGTTATCAAAACTTGAAAGGGCTTCTTCCAGGCTTGAAAGGCTGGCCTGCCTACCTATAAATATAGGAGTTACCACACCAGGAAAAACAACTAGTTCCCTTGTTGCTATAAAAGGTTTCTTTAACATATTTCTCCTTTCTTTTAAACTTGTATATTTTAACATACAAACTTTAAAAAAGATAGTCCTTTTTTACATTTTTTCCTTTAAATTTTCTTATTCAGAATCTTTAAAATTAAATTACTTTACTATTACTTTTTCCTTATCTTCAACTGCTTCTTTAGTAATTCTTACTTCTGAAACTTTTTCCATTGAAGGAATTTCATACATTAAATCAAGCATTACATTTTCAATGATTGATCTAAGTCCTCTTGCACCTATTTTTCTCTTTAGAGCAAGTTTTGCTATTTCAGTTATTGCATCATCGTCAAAACTTAACTTGACATCTTCCATTTCAAAATACTTTTTATACTGTTTTACCAGTGAATTTTTAGGTTCTGTAAGTATTTTTACCATGGCTTCTTCATCCAGTCCATGTAATGCCGTAATTATAGGTAATCTTCCAATCAGTTCAGGTATAAGACCATATTTAATAAGATCTTCCGGTAATACATTTTCAAATAATGTAAGGTCATCCAGTTTCTTTTCTTCTGTTTCCAGACCAAATCCCACTCTTTTCTGATTTATTCTGTTTCTAAGTTTACCTTCAAGACCTTCAAAAGCTCCACCTACGATAAACAGTATATCTTTTGTGTTTATTTCTATCATTTCCTGATTTGGATGCTTTCTTCCACCTTGTGGCGGTACACTTGCAACAGTTCCTTCTATTATTTTCAGTAATGCCTGTTGGACACCTTCCCCTGAAACATCCCTTGTAATAGACATATTTTCTGACTTTCTTGCAATCTTATCTATTTCATCTATGTATATTATTCCATGTTCAGCAGTTTCTATATCATAATCTGCCGCTTTTATAAGTTTTAAAAGTACGTTTTCTACATCGTCACCTACATATCCGGCTTCTGTCAATGTAGTTGCATCAGCTATTGCCAACGGTACATTCAGAATTTTTGCCAGTGTCTGTGCCAGAAGGGTTTTTCCACTTCCTGTAGGTCCCACCAGTAAAACATTTGACTTCTGCAGTTCCACATCATCTATGTTTTTCATTTTATGGTTAATTCTCTTAAAATGATTATATACAGCAACAGAAAGAACCTTTTTAGCCCTTTCCTGCCCTATTATATATTCATCCAGTCTACTTTTGATTTCAGCAGGTTTCAGCAAAGTAAGTTCCATCTTTTTCTCATCTTCGCTATAGCCACTTTCATCAAGCAGTTCCTGACAGTCTTCTATACATTCATCACATATGAAGGCATCATTATCAGGGCTACTTATAAGCTGGTATACTTCATCTTCAGACTTTCCACAAAATGTGCAGCTTTTTTTCTCCTTTGCCAATGATCTTCACCTCGTTATTTTTTCCTAAGTTTATAGAACTTTATCTATCAGACCATATTCTATAGCTTCTTCAGGAGACATGAAATTATCCCTTTCTGTATCCTGATAAATTTCTTCTATAGGTTTTCCTGTAGCTTCTGATAGAATTTTACTTGTCAGTTCCTTCATTCTTTCAATTTCTTTTGCCTGTATCTGAATATCCGTTGCCTGTCCTCTTGCTCCACCTAAAGGCTGATGTATCATTATTCTTGAATTAGGCAGTGAATATCTCTTTCCTTTTGCTCCGGCTGTAAGCAGCAAAGCTCCCATGCTGGCAGCCTGACCAAGACACACTGTGGAAACGTCACATTTTATATGACGCATTGTATCATATATGGCAAGTCCCGAGGTAATTACTCCACCGGGACTGTTAATATACATTACAATGTCTTTTTCCTTATCCTGTGCGTCTAAAAATAACAGCTGTGCAATAATTGCATTTGCCATATTATCTTCTATTTCTCCACCTACGAATATTATCCTATCCTTCAGCAGTCTGGAGTATATATCGTAACTTCTTTCTCCACGTCCGTCATTTTCAATTACTACAGGACTGTACATCTTATTTCCTCCTTATTTTGCCAATAAATCAACAGTTTTTCTGTTTATAATCTGATATTTTATTTCATCTATAAATCTTGCATAGTTTCCAGATTTTCTAACTTCTGCAATTAATCCTTCCCTATCCATTCCATACATTAAAGCAGTTCTATCTAATTCAGCATTTACTTCTTCTTCAGTAGCTTCTACATTTTCTGCTTTAGCTATTTCAGTTAATACTAAGTCTCTTTTTACAGATTTTTCAGCTGATTCTTTGATGCTTTCTTTCATTTTTTCAATGTCCTGACCTGTCATTTCAAAATATTGATTTAATGACATTCCTTGCATTTGAAGCTGTTGAGCAAATCTATTTATTTGGAATTGAATTTCTCTTTCTACTACTGCTTCAGGGATTTCAAAGTTTATACTATCTACAACTGCATCTACTACTTTTCCTCTATATTCATTTTCAATTCTTGCTTCTTCTCTTTTTATAAGATTTTCTCTTGTTTTAGCCTTTAAATCTTCTACTGAATCATATCCAAGTTCTTTTGCAAGATCTTCATTTAATTCTGCTTCTTCTTTTCTCTTTATTGAATTTACTTTTACTTTAAATACTGCAGGTTTTCCTTTTAAGTTTTCTGCATGGTATTCTTCAGGGAAAGTAACGTTTACATCAAATTCGTCACCTTTTTTATGTCCTATAATCTGATCTTCAAAAGTATCTATAAAGCTTTTTGATCCTAAAGTAAGGTCAAATCCTTCAGCTTTTCCTCCGTCAAATGCTTCTCCATCTATAAATCCTTCAAAATTGATGTTTGTAACATCTTTATCCTTAGCTGCTTCATCATCTGCAACTTCTTTTAATTTTCCTGCATTTGATCTCATTATTTCGATTTCAGCATTAACTTTTTCATCATTTACATCTAATGCTTCTTTTTCTACTTTTACGCTTTTGTAATCTCCTAAATTAATTTCAGGTAATACAGGTATAGTAAATACTACTTCTACGTTATCTTCATTATTTTCATATTTTTCCAGTTTAATGTCTGCAATTGGTGATAAGTTATTTTCTTCAACTGCTTTTCTATATTCTTCTGAAATTATGTGATTAAGGATTTCCCCTTCTATTTCTTTTTTGAATCTTTTTTCGAGTACATCTGCAGGTACGTGTCCTTTTCTGAATCCATCTACTTTTGCATCTTTAAAATGTCCTAATACATGTCCTTTAAGATGTTTTAATTCTTCACCATTTCTTGTTACTGATACTTCATATACTGTTTCTGATAATTTTTTTACTGTTGACATTTTTATAATCCTCCTAATTTATATTCTAATATATTTTTTATGTTGTTTAACTAATTAATTTCTCTTTCTCCAGTTTATCATGTTTTTTGTATTTTTTCCATGATAATTATCTTTATTCGGCTAATTAAAGTCTTTCACCTTCAATTCAATAAACAAATCTGTTCTTGCAGACTTGAAAACTGGAGTATAAACTATCTCATATTTTTTATTGAGATTTTTAAGTTTAAGTTTATGTCCCAGATTATATCCAATTACAGATATAAATCTGTTATTTTTTCTTATATATCCTTTAAAATGACGGTTATTCACACCAAATTTCGTGAAATTTACAAACTTCACTCCTGTATCTATGAAATTTGGTTCCTGATTATCAAGACCAAAGGGCGATAACCTATTTATATCAAGAAGCTTATTCTTATTTATTTCCTCTATTCCTAATTTTGCATCAATATTTAGAACTTTTTCCATGCTTGACTTATTTGTAGTTAAAAGTCTTTTTTTCAGATATCTTTCTATTTCAGCAAGATATTTTTCCGACACAAGAAATCCTGCCGCCAGATCATGTCCTCCAAATCTGTCAAACTTATCTGATGTTTCCTTAAGAATATCAAATATATTAAGTCCTTCTATACTACGGCATGAAGCCTTTCCATATCCATTTTTTATTGAAACGAGTATTACCGGAATATTATACTTTATGGAAATTCTGGAACATACAACTCCTATTACTCCCGAATGCCATTTTCTACTTTTCATGAATATGTATTTGGGATTATTCAGTTTCTGAATTTTTTCCTCTATTTCATTGTATATTTCTATTTCCAGATATCTTCTTATTTTATTTGCCTTTTTCATTTCTTCAATGATTGCAAAAATTTTAAAGTCATCTTCCTGTATAAAGAAATTTACCACCATTTTGGAGTTGTCTATTCTACCCAGAGCATTGAAAATAGGTGCAATATAAAATCCTATATCGCTTGTAGTTATATTTTTGGGATTTATTTTTAAGTAACTAATAATATACTTTAAGCCTTTTACCTTAGTTTTTCTTAAATTATATAATCCTTTTTTTATTATAAACCTGTTTTCATCAGTCATTGGCACAACATCTGCAACTGTTCCTATCATTACAATATCCAGATAGTCATACAGCAGCTTTTTACTTACTCCGCACGTTTCATACACTGCTTCAGCTAGTTTAAACGCAACTCCTGAACCTGATAAATTCTTATTCGGATAATTTTTACTTATTTTAGGATTTACTGTAAGAACCTTCATGTCGCTGATTGCATCAAGCGGTCTATGATGATCTGTAATAATTACATCAATATCATTTTCCCTTAACATTAACAGTTCTTCTTTGCTTCCAATCCCTGTATCCACTGTAATAAATAACTTTGCATTTTTTTTAGACAGATATTTTATAAGATTCTTATTTATCCCAACTCCTTCATGTGCCCTGTTTGGGATATAATAATCTACATTTAACCCTAGTTTTCTAAATACGAGTACAAGATACGCCGTCCCTGATATTCCGTCCACGTCATAATCTCCATAGATTACTATTTTTTCTTTCCGTTTTTTTGCATCAAGTATTCTTTCTACAACTTCATGCATATTTTCAAAAAGAAAAGGGTCATTCAGCTCACTTTCGCTCGTATTCAGAAATTTTTCCACTTCTTTTTTTGTAGTAATTCTTCTATTAAGCAATAAACCTGTTATAAGTTGACTCTCATTAAATTCCTTACTTTTCAGGGCTAAATAATTTTTATCGTGTTTCTTCAACTCCCATTTCACAAATCATTCACTGTCCTTCTTTTTTACCTCATTCAGCAAAGATGCTATTTTTATACCGTATTCGATACTGTCATCTAAATGAATTCTTATTTCAGGAACAAATCTGATTGATAACTGAGATCCAATTGTTTTTCTGAAAAAACCTTTTAATTTTTCAAGTTCTTCCAGTATTTTTTCTTTATTTACATTATTTTTCAGATCCAGTATTGAAAAAGTAAGATCAAGATATCTTCCATCCTTTGTAAGCTCTGTCTTATGTATTGTTACCAGATTTTTTATTTTTTCATTTTTTACTTCTGTCAGAATAGTCATTCCGATTATTCTTGATATTTCCTTTTCAAGTCCTTTTTTCCTTCTGTCATTCATAATAATTTTCACCCCATAATTTAATCAATATGCAAAATAATCAAACTATCTTGGTATTTCTTCCAAAATATATGATTCTATGATGTCGCCTTCTTTTATATCATTAAAATCTTTAATTCCGATTCCACATTCCTGTCCCATGACAACTTCCTTTGCATCATCCTTAAATCTCTTAAGTGAATCTAATTCTCCATCGTAAATAATTATTCCATCTCTTATAACTCTTATTTTAGAAGTTTTACTTACTTTTCCGTCTACTACTATTGCTCCTGCAATATTTCCAACGTTACTGATTTTAAATACCTGCTTAACTTCAATTCTTCCAAAGTAAACTTCCTTATATTCAGGATCAAGCATTCCTTTAAGGGCTTTTTCTATTTCTTCTGTTACATGGTAAATTACATTGTAGTTTCTAATTTCCACTCCAGTTTTTTCTGCCTCGATTCTTGCAGGAGTTGTAGGTCTTACGTTAAATGCAATTATTATTGCATTTGATGCTTCCGCAAGTTTTACGTCTCCTTCAGTTACTGCTCCGGCACTTCCCTGAATAATGTTTATCATTGCTTTTTCGTTATTCAGTTTCAGTAATGATTCCTTCAATGCTTCTACTGAACCTTTAGAATCTGCTCTTATGATACATTTAAGTTCTTTAAGCTGCTGTTCTTCCAGTTCCTGAGACAGACTTTCCAATGAGATGTGTTTCTTTTTATTCTGATCGTTGATTTTCTTTTCTTTTATGAAATCTTCAACTATCTTTTTAGCCTGCTTGTCGTTGTTTACTCCGTAAAGGACATCTCCGGCATTTGGAACATTACTAAATCCTGTAATTTCAACAGGCTGAGATAATGTTGCCTTTTCTATTTTATTTCCTCTGTCATCAAGCATTGATCTTACTCTTCCATGTGCTTCTCCTGCAACGAATATATCTCCGATTTTAAGTTCACCTTCCTGAATCAGTATATCCGCTACCGCTCCCATTTTAGGATCAAGTCTTGATTCTACAACTACAGCTTTTGCCCTTTTCTTAGGATTTGCCTTCAATTCAAGCAGTTCTGCTGTAATCAGTATAGTTTCAAGTAATTCTTCAAGGTTTATCTTCTGTTTTGCAGAAATTTCCACAAATTCAGTATTTCCTCCCCAGTCAGGTGACATAAGTCCATATTCTGTCAACTCTGTTCTAACCTTCATAGGATCTGCACCAGGTTTGTCAATTTTATTTATTGCTACTATTATTGGTACTCCAGCTTCTTTAGCATGTGATATAGCTTCTACAGTCTGAGGTTTTACTCCGTCATCTGCTGCAACTATAAGTATTGAAATATCAGTTATATTTGCTCCTCTTGCTCTCATTTCAGTAAAAGCTTCGTGTCCCGGAGTATCTATAAATGTAACCTTCTGTCCCTTCCAGTTTACCTGGTAGGCTCCTATTCTCTGTGTTATTCCTCCAGCTTCGCCTTCGATTATATTTGTGTGTCTTAATGCATCAAGAAGGGATGTTTTCCCATGGTCTACGTGTCCCATTATTGTTATAACTGGAGCTCTTTCCACAAGATCCTGTTCCTTGTCTTCAACTTCAAGATGATACTTTTCACCATAACTTACTTCAACAACTTCTTCTTTTTCAACTATTACTTCATAGTCAAGAGCTACTTCTTCAGCTTCCTCAAATGATAGGATAGCATTTGCAGTCAGCATCTTTCCTTGCATAAAGAATTTTTTTATAATATCGGAAACATTTATTCCTAGCTTTTCAGCCAGATCCTTGATAACTATTTCTTCTCCAATAGTTATCATTCCAATACTTTCGCCTTCTATTCTGATTATTTCATCCTTCATTACTTTTTCCTGTTTCTTTTTATTTTTTTTCTTTTTGTCATCTTTTCTGAAATCAGATCTTAATTCTCTTAATTTCTTTTCTTCTTCCTTCTGTTTCTTTTCCTTTTCGTATCTCTTCTTGTCAAATTTTGCTTTTCCCTTTACATTGTTCTTAGGTTTTTCTGCAATTGGAGAAGGGGCTATATCATTTTTTGGTGCTTCTTTTTTATTATTTCTGTTTCCAAAATTTCTACTGTCCCTTGTGTCATCCTTTCCTCTTTCGAAAGAACGTCTATCCCTTTGACCATCTCTGTTGTCTCTATTATCCCTGTTCTGATAATTTCTATTATCTCTGTTTCTGTTATCCCTGTCAAATGACGGTCTTCCATCTCTCTGATTATTATCTCTATTTTGATAATTTCTCTCCCTGTTCTGACTATCATCAAAATTTCTTCCGGAATTTCTATCAAATTTACCGTCTCTTCTGTCCCTATTTTGATTATCCCTATCAAATGATGGTCTTCCGTCCCTCTGGTTATTGTCTCTGTTCTGATAATTTCTATTATCCCTGTTTCTGTTATTATGGAAATTTCTATTATTGTCCTTTCCATCTCTATTTTGATTGTCCCTGTCAAATGACGGTCTTCCATCTCTCTGAT